>JAYTWO010000412.1:0-7879 GCA_043743415.1 Planctomycetota bacterium | reverse complement strand
TGACTTTGGCCAAGAAGAAAATCAGGGTCAGTCAACTGCTGGATGGGACGTTGCGACTGAGCGATCGCGGACAAGAGTTGTCGTGGCAGGAACTCCCCGAGCGCCCGCCACGCGTCCCCAGGCCACTCGCGACGAATTCGAAGCCCTCCCCGCCCGCCGCCGACCACCCCTGGCGAAACGGGAAGTGACTCTGCACCGCGCCCCGTCCAGAGCCGTCCAGAGCCGTCCAGAGCCACCCGCTCCGACTCCGCCCCGCTCCCCCAGCTCCTCCCCCCCTTCCGCCGCCGCCGTGGGGGCCCCCATGTGACATTTTCACATGGTCAAACCATGTGACATTTCTATTGGTCGCTGACAAGCAGGTTCCCAGCCCTTGCGGGGTTTCGCCGCGTAGACTAGACCCCCCAGGTCCGGGCGGAACGGACCTGGGGGGGCAGGTCTACGGGTCAGTCGTTTCCGACCGGTGACCTGGTGCGAGAGCCCGCTTCCTGGCACGATCTGGACAGCTTCCAGTTTCGGCATTCTTCGACGAGGGCTGTTAAGCCAGATCACCCGCTGCGGTTCGTGGATTGTCGTCTTTCGCTCCGCGAAAGAACGCCCATTCGCGGAGCGAATGGCGACAATCAGAGTGCCTTCTCTTGCCCAGCCCACACCGGCAAATCCGAACCATGAACGAGACAGCTCCCGACCCGGTCCTGCCTGAACAGTCTGCGATCGAAGTTTTTTTCGATGGCGGCTGCCCGTTGTGCGTGCGCGAGATCCACATGCTCCGTCGCCGGGATCGCCAGCAGCGGATTCGATTCACCGATATCAACGCCGAGGACTTCTCCGCAGAAGAGTACGGCAAGACCTACGAGGACTTGATGGCCCGGATTCAGGGAAGACTCCCCGATGGCACCTGGATCGAGGGCGTCGAGGTCTTCCGAAGACTCTACTCCGCTGTCGGATTCGGGCCGGTGGTGTGGGTGACTCGCCTGCCGGGGATCTCGCAGTTGATGAACCTCGGATACACGATGTTCGCCAGAAACCGTCTGCGTTTCACCGGCCGGTGTCTGGGAAAAACGTGCGAAATCCGCCGCCCGTAGCTCACGTTGCCGCCCATCGGAGGGGCTCATTGGACTGTCCCCGATACGCCCCCGAACGCCGGAGTAGGTGACATGGGAGGGGACTCGCGTGTCACCACGGGTTGGTGTTCGGAAGCGGAGCATCGCGCGGGGACAGACGAGGATGTCCGTCCTCCTGGACGACAGCGAGCGTGGGACATCGGTCATGCTGCGTCAATGAGCTTGCCCGCCACCCCGCTTGTCGGGGGGGGCGCTGGTGCGCTACCGTCAAATCTGAGCTTTTTTTGGAGTCCAATCGCGAGGGAACCACTGGGGCCAGCCCAGTGGCGGGACGTTTTCGAACACGTCCTCTTGACCGATGTCGCGAAGGGGTGTGCATCCGTAGCGATGATCCATATTCCAATTCGTTTGCGTCTCCGACGAGCCTCCTGTACACTGCTTTGCTCTCTAAATCACGCATGTGTGCCTGCCAGTTCGACAGATCGGGCTGAGCAGGTCGCCAATTCGAGGTGAGTCATGAAAGAAGGCATCCATCCCGACTACCATCCGGTCATCTTCCACGATGTCGGTTCGGGAGTGAAGTTCCTCACCCGCTCGACCATGTCCTCCAAGGACAAGGTGAAGTGGGAAGACGGGAACGAGTACCCACAGATCTCGGTCGACATCAGTTCGGCCAGCCACCCGTTCTTCACCGGCAAGATGAAGTTCATCGACGCCGCTGGCCGCGTGGAAAAGTTCCAGAAGAAATACGGCATTGCCCCCAAGGGCGAACCCGGCAAGTAGCTGCCTGCATTCTAAAATTCGATCGACCCGCCGGGACAGTAGTCCCGCGCGGGTTGTTCGTTTGGAAAGAGGAGAGATCAGAGACGAGAGATCAGAGCCAGACAGATCCTTCCTCGTGTCTTATTCTCCTGCTGGCTCTCGTCTCTCCACTCTCTTCTTTCGTCTGATCTCCCATGTACCCCAGCCTGCAACTCAAACTCGATCGGTTCGAGGAACTCGAACGCTTGCTGCAAGACCCGGCGGTGTTGTCCAACCCGTCGAAGTCGGTGGAAGTTCAGCGCGAGTATGGCGGGCTGCGCAAGATTGCGGAGTCGGTGCGGAACTTTCTCAAACTCGAAGTCGACCTGGCCGCTGCGACTGAGTTCCTGAACGAAGCCACTGACGACGAGACGCGCGAGTACGCCCAAGCGGAGGTCAACGAACTCACGGCCCAGAAAACACTGCATCAAGCGGAACTGGAAGACCTGGTCACCGCCGGCGACTCCATCTCGCGCGGGGGCCTAATCATGGAAATCCGTGCCGGGACCGGTGGTGATGAGGCGGCTCTGTTCGCGGGCGATCTGTACAACATGTATCTGAGATACATCGATGTTCGCGGCTGGAAGACCGAGATCATCGACATCGCCGTAGGGGAAATGGGCGGGTACAAGGAAATCGTCTTCTCCGTTTCCGGGGAAGGGGCTTACCACCGTCTCCAGTTCGAGAGCGGTGGGCATCGCGTGCAGCGTGTCCCGGCCACCGAATCGCAAGGCCGCATCCATACCAGTGCGGCCACGGTCGCGGTCCTGCCCGAAGTGACTGATGTCGAAATCATCATCAAGGACGAAGACCTGCAAATCGACACCATGCGGGCGGGCGGCCCCGGAGGGCAGAAGGTCAACAAGACAGAATCGGCAGTCCGCATCACCCACATCCCGACCGGCATCGTCGTGAAGTGCCAGGACGAAAAGTCCCAGCATAAAAATAAAGCCTCCGCCATGCGAGTCCTCCGCAGCCGCATGTTCGAAGCCAAACAGAAGCAAGAAAACGAAGCCCGCGCATCGGCCCGCCGCACCCTCATCGGCTCTGGCGACCGCAGCGAAAAGATTCGCACCTACAACTTCCCCCAAGCCCGCGTGACCGACCACCGCATCAACCTGTCGATCTATAAGCTGCAGGCGTTCATGATCGGCGAGATCGACGAGATGGTCGAAGCCCTGGTCGAGTTCGACCGCCAGGAGCGGCTCAAGATGGTGCATGAGTAAGGAGTTGGACTCCTACCCCGGAAACGTGCCCCACCGGGAGCGGTCTCACTGCCCCAGAATCAACAGCATCGCCCGACCGATCTGATCGCGGAGTTCGGCGTAGACGGCGCTTTCCATGGGCAAGCCGTCGAACTCCTTGGGGTCTTCAAAGGGCATCGAGACCCGCAGGCTCGCTCCCAAGACCACCGGGCAGTTCTCGTCGGCGTCGGTGCAGACCATGATCTCGCAATAATCCTGCTGCGGGTTGGAGACATCGTCATAGCGCTTGGAGAACTCGACGTTCGAGTCCGCAGCTCCGCAGCCCCAGCGGACGAGATACCGGGAATTGCGTTCACCGGCAGGACCGGGAGGGGTCAGATCGCTCTGCAGTTCGATCGAGACGCCGATCTGTTGTAAGGCCCGAATCGTTCGCGGATTGAATGCCGAGGGATCGGTTCCGCCGCTGAAGAATTGCACGCCCGTATCACCGCAAAAGGCCGCCGCGATATTCCCCAGCGTCGAACCCAGAATGCTCCGCCGCGAATTCCCCGTACAGACCACGATCACATTCGCCGTCTTCCCCTCGGAACGCCGCTGACGAATCCACTCACCCACCTGACTGGCCGCAGCCTGGTGACGTTCGGAGAGGCAGCTGCGAGAGGTCGCCCGCAGCTTCTCACAATAGGTCCGCAGTGGGGGAAACAGATCGGTCAGCGTGTGTGGCATGGCGGAACCTCGAAAGGGCGGGGCTGCGACCGTAATGTGATCCCGGACGTATCACAAGTCTCGGGGGATCGGCTTCATCAAACATTCATCGAACGCTGCTCGCCAGCCCACTGAACTCGCAAGGGGATGTCGGCATCCGATTCCGGGTCTCTCCGCTGGAAACCGACCAGCGGCCCGTATATCGTGGCGTCACATTCATTCGTACCTCGCAGTTCTTCCCTCGTCACGCAAAGGTCAGCACAACCATGAGCATCGTCGACGAAATCATGAAGCAGGTCGGCGTCTCCAGGGAGCAGGCCGAAGGGGGCTTGGGCCTGATCTTCAAGCTGGCTAAGGACAAGTTGGGAGTCGACTTCTCTCAGGTCAGCCAGGTCGTGCCGGATGCCAATACTTTGATTGGCAAGGCCCCTGCGGAAGACCAAGACGCGGGCGGCGGACTGATGGGGATGCTCGGCGGGATGGCCAGCCAGATGGGGCTGGGCGACCTTGGAAAGCTGGCCGAATTGGCGGCACAGTTCAAAAAGCTGGGGCTGGATCTGGAGACCGTTCAGAAGTTCGTGAAGGTCGTACTGACCTTTGTCGAGTCGAAGGGCGGGACGGTGGTCAAGGATCTGCTGAACAAGGTTCTGACCTCGAAGTAATCGTGTATCCCGTGAGGCAACGGGCCGGTCATGATCTGCCCGTTGTGTCTTTTCTCTGGTGAGGCCCGCGTGAACGATCCGAAACCCGCTCTCCCGACCCGCCCGCTCGCACTTCCGCCGAAGTGGATCGCGGCGGCGTGCTTGCTGCTGGTGGTTTACCTGCTGTTGCGGCCCTGGCTGGTGGAGCGTTTCGGAGTCGATCTGCCCGGGTTCACGGATGCGAAGCCAAAGGTCGAGGCTCCGGCTGCTGACCCCACTACGACGGCTCAACAGAAGACAGACAAGAACCGCCCGATCGATGTGCCGGTCATTCCGGAGCAGTCGGAGCCGGTGATTGGTGACGAGCCGGTCATGGTCGAAGTCGTGCCGAGCGAGAGCCCCCCCGCGTCGGATCAGACAGCCAAGAAGCCGACGAAGTCCGTTCCCTCGGTCGCTCAAACCGATCCGCCGACCGTTCCTCGGAATGGCAACACGCCTCGCCCCGGAACCAGGGGCTCCGGCCCGAAGTCCACCTCGCCGCCCAAGACCACCACCCCGGCGAAACCCCAGCCGCCGAAGCTGGGCGTACTCAAGCCAGCGGGACGCGACCGCTTCGAGTCGACCGCCGGGCTGATCTATTCCCAATACCGCATTGACCACGTCATGGAGCACAGCCGCGACAACCCCGACAAGCCCAGCCACGGGGTGTTCGAGGGAACCCAAGAGGAGATCTTCGCGGTCATTGACGAGGCGTATCAGTTGTCTCAAAAGCGAGGCCCTCCGCAAGTCGTCATCGAAGACCAGGGGGACCGCACGACCTACACCGTGAATCTCAATCGCCAGATCGGCCACGGCGGTGGCCAAAGCGGAGCCCGCCGCCGCCACCCGCCACTGAAGATGGTCAAGATCGTCCTGGAGGAGGATGAGGTGATCACCGCGTACCCGACGGATCGCTAGCGGCGTTCGCCAGCACGTGGGCGACCGGAACTCGCGTGGAACACGGCACGGCACAGCCGCAACCGAAGGTGAAGCAGTCAGCAGTCAGCCAGAAACCACTCTTCGTCGAGGCGGCCTCTGCACCCTGAAGGGGTGAAACATCAAAGCCCAGGGTCGCGACCACCGGTCGCGCACCCTGGGTCCGGTCGCTCTCGGAGGACGAACCCTGTAGGGGTTCCACACAGGGTCACGCGGGTGTACAACCCCTTCAGGGTTGAGTTCCCCGGACCACGTTTCCCAGGGTGCGCTCCTACGTCGCGACCCTGGGCTGGGATAGATAACCCCTTCGGGGTACAGAGGTCTCCGGGCCATCGGAAATTTGCGCAGCGTGCGCAAATTTGTGACGTGAGTAGTACTGATGAACGCAGATCAGAGATGAACCGGGGCGATGTCCTCTCGTTGTTGAGCCTCTTCATCTGCGTTCATCTGCGTTCATCTGCGGCTCCCCTTGAATCATGAAGCGCCGCGTGGAATAGCTGCCTACTTTTCTGATGCCCACACTGGCTGCGTCGCAGAGGCCCGTTGTGTTGACACAGCGGGCCTCTGCCTGTTTTCGATTCCTCACCCACTGATCGGAGGTCTCCGGCCCATGTGCCTCCCCTCGAACCATCGATTGCTCTTACGAACGGCTGGCGTGTTGCAGCAGCAATATGCTCGCCAGCGACAGCCCATCGCCTGGCCCACGATCCCCACCGACCGCATCTCGCAGGTCTATCAGCAGCTCCACCGTCTGCAACTCGCCACCCGACGCGAGCTCACCGCAGCGGCTCAGTACGGTCGAGGCGAGCTGCGCGATGGCCTTCGCGGGTTGATCCATGACCTGACGCAATGTCAGGAGTCACTGCGACACCGATCACTGCCGCAGTTGCCTGAAACCCTGTATCGACTGCCACGAATCGTTCTGTGAGGCGTGCCTCACGGACCGCCAGTGTGCCTCGTGTTTGGAATCCACTCACTCTGAAGGAGACGAAGATGCCGAAGTCCCATCGCTGGAAACAATCGACGCCGACTCGATCGAGACACAAAGTCTCGACGACGCGACCGAAGCTGCGGTTCAGTCCGACGGCGTGGGCGAAGTTGCTCTGTCTGCGTGATCTCGGTCCGACCGAGGTCGGCGGGTTCGGGATCACGGGTGCCGACGATCTCTTGAATGTGCGCGATGTCGTCCTCGTGCCGCAACAGTGCAACGAGGTGTTCGTCGCGTTCCATGACACCGCTGTCGCCGAGTTCTTCGACGACCAGATCGACGCCGGCCACCAGCCGGAACAGTTCGGTCGGATCTGGATTCATACCCACCCCGGCGAGTCTGCTCAACCCAGCTCGGTCGATGTCGAGACCTTCCACCGCGTCTTCGGCCACTGCGACTGGGCCGTGATGTTCATCCTCGCGAGAGGCGGCCAGACCTTCGCCGAGTTGTCCTGGCGAAGCGGCGGTCCGGCGTCGATTCCCCTTGATGTCGAAGTGGACTTCACGCCGCCGTTCGCAGGGAGCGATGCGGAAGCCTGGGAAGCCGAGTACCTGGATTGCGTCGAGCCCGAGCTGTGGGAAGACTCACGCCGCCATGTCCCGTCGGGGGATCCCCACCGTTTTCTGCACGAGTCTCTCCACGAGGAGTGGCTGCCCCACGCGTTGAATCCGCTGAACGCCGACCGACTGGCCAACGACCTCTCGCCACCCTGAGCCGCCGCTCACGAAGTCGCTGGTCGTTACGCGATCAGCGACTTGGGCGGTCCCACCCTCGCGAAAAGTAGAACAGACATTCCTGTCTGTTCCTCCCCGTCACCACCCACCCGGAGGCCCTTGATGCCTCGACCTTCATCGTACCTCTTGTCCCATCTACCACCACTCATCCCCCCTCCCATAGAAGGCCCACCCCATGTCCCGCTTCGCCCGCCAATCCGACCTCGTCCCCCTCGACAAACTCCAGTCACTCACGACAAACTCCAGTCACTCACGACCACCGTCATCGGCGTCGGAGCCATCGGCCGCCAGGTCGCCCTCCAACTCGCCGCCCTCGGTGCCTCTCACATCCAGCTGATCGACTTCGACCGCGTGGAGGAGACCAACATCACCACGCAAGGCTACTTCCACTCCGACATCGGCGAATTCAAAGTCGGGGCCACCGCCAGCCACCTGCAACACATCGACCCCGACATCACCATCACCGTCATCCCCCATCGCTTCCGCCCCGACCTGAATCTCGGTGACGCCCTCTTCTGCTGCGTCGACAGCATCTCCGCCCGCACCGTCCTCAGGCGAGCCCTCCAATCCCGCTGCCAGTTCTGGACCGACGGCCGCCTGCGCGGCGAAACCATGCGGATCCTCACCGCCACTACCCCCGAGTCCCGCGCCCACTACTCCACCACCCTCTTCCCCCAGGGCCAGCGCGTACTATTCCGTGATCCCCAGCACTGTTTCGAGCAGGAACGCATCGTTCCAGGCGCAGCTGCGGCGTTTCATGACGGTGCTG
>JAYTWO010000411.1:0-19262 GCA_043743415.1 Planctomycetota bacterium | reverse complement strand
CATCTTCCGTCATCCGGCTCCGACGGATCGCCGGAACCGGGCTGTCGTCGTGCTGACCAACTTCTTCCTGCACCTGCATCCGGTGTCGGCGAAGAAGGGTGGCATCGAGTTGTCGTACACCTGGTGCATGGGGGGGGTGACCTTCTTCCTGTTCCTGGTCGAGACGCTGACCGGCGTACTGCTGATGTTCTACTATCGCCCCACTCTGGAGTGGGCGTTCACCGACATTCGTGCCCTGCGCGATGTCACCACGCTGGGCATCATGCGGGAGATCCACCGCTGGGGGGCTCATGCGATGGTGATTACCGTCTGGCTCCACATGTACCGCGTGTTCCTCACCGGCAGTTACAAACCGCCGCGCGAGTTCAACTGGGTCATCGGGGTGTTGCTCCTGGTGCTGACCCTGCTGCTGTCGTTCACTGGCTACTTGCTACCGTGGGATCAGTTGGCCATCTGGGCCATCACGGTGGGATCGAACATGGCCCGCGCCCATCCGTTCCTGGGGCATGAAGGTCCGGGTTTCCAGTTGTTGAACATCGGGGGTTACGACCTGATTACCAACGCCTCGGATGCCCGGTTCCTGCTGCTGGGTGCCCGCAACGTCGGTGAAGAGACATTGAACCGATTCTACATTCTGCACTGTGTGGCCATCCCGATCGTGGCATCGCTGTTGATTGCGATTCACTTCTGGCGGGTCCGCAAGGATGGTGGAATCAGTCAGCCGCTGTAGGGGTCGGGGCATCAGGGAGTGTCGTCTTTCGCTCCGCGAAAGAGCGTCCTTTCGCGGAGCGAAAGGCGACACTCTGGATGCCGCGCCCGAGGCCGGTTCCCGGTCTCACAGCGAGAGTTTGGTGTGGTCCTCTGAGTTTGAGAAACTCCGGTCGCTGGCTTGGCCCGGCGACTGGTTCCGAGAAGTCCGAACCCCATGCACGCGCATCCCGATCTGACTCACAGCGTGATTCACGGCCTTGGCTGGCTGTATACGCTGCTGTTCCTGGCGAACGTCGGCTGGACGCTGCGCAGCTTCAAGCGAGACGGCGACTACGAATCGGTGCTGGGGTTTCCGCATATTCCGAAGGCCACGGTCTGGGCGTTCTACACGGCATTTCTGATGCTGATGGCGATCGCGCACCTGACGGCGAATTCCGCTCCAGAAGACTTCCTGATCCGCCTGCCCAACTGGTTCAAGACGCCAGTCGATCTGGTATTTTCAGACGCCCGAATTTACTTCGGCCTGATGATGGTGGCGTTCGTGGGGATGATCTGGAAGCGGGAATTCCTGTCCGGCGATACCGTCGGCTGGGTCATGTTCAATGCCGCGTGCCTGTTTCTCAGCTTCAGCATGACGGACTATGACTTCCGCCAGATCGTCGGCAAGCCGGACAACGTGCCGATCGTGGGGATGTTGTTCCTGTGCGGCTACTTTACGTGGCTGTTCTTTAAGAAGGCGTGCGACAACGATCGACGCGTGGCCGAAGGCCGTCCTCTGGCGGAGTCGGAACTGAGTGAGCAGGTGCTCGTGTGGCCCGATCTGGTCTACACGGAAATGCTGTGCATGATCCTGCTCTCCGCCGTGCTGATCGTGTGGGGGGTGCTGCTGCAAGCTCCCCTCGAAGAGCCGGGATCCGCTGTCAAAACTCCGAACCCGTCGAAGGCCCCGTGGTACTTCCTGGGGCTCCAGGAGATGCTGGTCTACTTCGACCCTTGGCTGGCCGGAGTGGTGTTGCCGCTGGTGATTCTGCAGGGCCTGATGGCGATTCCGTACATCGACTTCAATAAGAAGGGAAACGGCTACTACTGTTTCAATGACCGGAAATTCTCGGTCATCATCTTCATGGTCGGCTTCCTCCCCCTGTGGATTGGGATGATCGTGCTGGGAACATTCGTGCGGGGTCCGAACTGGAATATGTTCGGCCTGTATGAGTTCTGGGACGTTCACAAGCTGGAGGTCCTGAACAACGTCAACCTCAGCGAGTACGTGTGGGTGCGTGGCTTGGGGATGCCGCTGCCCACCGTGGATTCCAGCGGCAGCCTTGGCAGTCAACTGCTTTCGATCTTCATGCGGGAAGGCGTGGGAATCCTGCTGATACTGGGCTATCTCATGGCCATGCCCCATGTGATGGCGTTGACCGTGCTTCGCAAGTTCTACATCCGGATGGGCGTCATCCGGTACATGGTGCTGGCCAATCTGCTGCTCTTTATGGGCCTGTTGCCAATCAAGATGGTGCTGCGGTGGGCCTTCAGCTTGAAGTACATCGTGGCCATCCCGGAATGGTTCTTCAACATCTGATGTGTTGTGTGGGCTGCCCGGCCCGGTCTCTGCACTTCATCACTTCGACACTCCGACTGACGACAACCACCCATGCCAGCGAACGATCAGTATTGGCGCGATCTCGGGACGATGCACAAGGTGTTCGCCGTCAGTGCCTTCGCGCTGTTTGCGTCCACGCTGCTGATGATGTCGCGCGACGAGACTCGCGAGTGGCGGGACTACCAGCGTCAGGCCGAGAAGCTCAAGGTCGCCAAGCTGACCGACCAACTGAAGGGTGTTAACTCGGAGGATCTCCTCAAGCAGGTCGCCGAGATTGAAGCCAAGCTCGAAGCGTTCAAGACGAGTGACGCCGGAAAGCAGGTCGAAGCCGCTCAAGTCGTCGTGGCCAACGCCAAGGCGGACCTCAGCCGCGATTCGACCACTGCGAAGTTCAAGAACGCCGAACGCGATGTCGCCCGTGCCAACTTCGACATCGCTGTCCGCGATGCAGTCTCCGACAAGGTGCTCGCCGAGAAGAAGGCTGCCTACGACGCTCTGCAACTCGAAGCGGAAGCTCTGGCCCGTAAAGTCGAAATCGCCAAGGCCGCACACGACCAGGCCAAGGAGTCCCTCGCCGCCCTGACCAAGACTCGCGACGAAGAGGCGGCTCAACTCCTCCAGTTGACCGCTGAACGCAAGGGCCTGATGGATCAACTGGAACTCATCCAGCCGTCCAGCACTCTGGTCTCCCTCAAGCGGTCGTTCAAGGAATGGCCGATCATCAATGGCTTCAATCCTCACTTGAAGATTCAGTACGACTGGCCGCGCGGGCTGAAGCAACAGCTCGGCATGGCCAATGTCGACCGCGTCGACCGCTGCCGCTCCTGCCATGTCAACATCGCTGACTTCGGGGCCGGGAACGCGATCTCCTACCCGTCTGGCGATGGGAAAGACGGCACGTACTCCCAGCCATTCGCCGGACACCCGAATCCCGACCTGTTCCTCACAGCGGACAGCCCGCACTCGATGGAGAAGTTCGGCTGCACCGTTTGCCACGAAGGGGACGGCTCCGGCACCTCGTTCCAGAACGCCGAGCACGCCCCCGCTCACCCGGCCCAAGCCGCCGAGTGGGAAGAGAAGAATCACTGGCACTCGAATCACTTCTGGGAATACCCGATGTTCCCCAAGCACCTGGCCGAGGCGGCGTGCTTGAAGTGTCACCACAACGTGACCGAACTGGCCCAGAGCGACAAGTTCGGCAACTCAGCCCCCAAGGTCGTCGAGGGACACCAGATCATCCGCCAGTACGGCTGCTATGGCTGCCACGACATCAACGGCTATGACAGCGGCAAGCCCATCGGTCCCGACCTGCGTCTGGAGCCGAACACCCCGGAACAACTCGCCAAGCTGAAGAGCGACCCCAATGCGGTCCCCGGCGAGATGCGGAAGCCCGGCCCGTCGCTGCGGCATATCGGTCACAAGTCGACGCCCGAGTTCATCGCCTACTGGACCGAGAACCCCCAGCGGTTCCGCCCCACGACCAAGATGCCGAAGTTCTTCGGCAACTCAAATCAGCAAGACCACCTCGCCGAGATGCTCCAGCCGGTCGAGTTGCAGGCGATCGCCGTGTACCTCGCCGCGAAGACCCAGCCGCTGGAAATGTCCTCACCCAAAGATGGCTACGTCGCCAACGCCGAACGGGGCAAGACCCTCTTCTCGCGTCGCGGCTGCATGGCCTGCCACTCCTACGACGATGTCGAACTCAAGGGGGTCAACGCGGACTTCGGTCCCGACCTCACCAAGATTCACGAGAAGATCAAGCCCGGCGAAGATGGCTTCAAGTGGATGTACAGTTGGCTCAAACAGCCAAACGCCTACCACAAGCGGACCAAGATGCCGAACCTGTTCCTGAACCCGGAAGGGGAGGGGGACAAGTACGTCGACCCGGCTGCGGATATCGCGGAGTTCCTTCTGGCCAAGGGAAAGGCGACGCCGACGGAGTTCCCGGAGTTCGAGCGTCCGAAGAGCGTGCTGGGTGTGGTGTGTGATGAGGACTTCACCGCTGCCGAAGCCGCTGCCTTGGGAGTGGAGCATGCCGGGGTGCGAGTGACCGAGGTTCTGCCGGGCTCGGCTGCGACTCGCCTCAACACCGGAAAGGATCAGCGAGGCACGCCATCGCTCCAGATTGACGATGTCCTGTTAAAGGTCGGATCGACCCCGATTCGCTCGGTTGAAAGCCTGCATGGTGAGATCGACAACCTCCACTCGGGGGCACAGGTCACACTGACGTTCATTCGCAATGGCGCGACACTGACTGCACCTGTGCAAGTCGCGAACCCGCTGGATGATCTGGTGCGGCTGTACCTGAAGAAGGCCCTGCCCTCGACTGACAAGGTGAACGCTGTCCTCAACGACAAGCACTACCCGGTTCACCAGGATGCTTTCGCCAAGGACAAAGAGGGCACGGTCAAGCCTCTGTCTGAGTTCATCAAGGGAGACGAGATCGAACTCGCCCACACGAAAGAGGACGGCAAGTTCTCCTCCGACGAATGGGAACAGCAGAAGATGATCTACATCGGCCGCCGCACGATCGCCCGCTACGGGTGCTTCGGCTGCCACGACATCCCCGGGTTTGAAGGCGCGGGCCCGATTGGGGTCGCACTTCAGGACTGGGGTCGTAAGGACACCGCTAAGCTGGCCCCCGAGCATATCGAGGAGTACCTGCACCACCACGGCGAAGTCGATGGCAGCAGCACCCTCCAGCGAGTCGGGGACGCCCTCGATCGCCAGAAGCACGACGGCAATGCCGCTCCGGTAGACCTGTCGGCGGCCTACTTCATCGACAGCCTGATGCACCACGGCCGCGCTGGCTTCCTGTGGCAGAAGCTCCGCGACCCGCGCAGCTACGACTATCAGAAGACCGAGACCAAGGGTTGGGACGAGCGTCTGCGGATGCCGAAGTTCCCGTTCACCGAGCAGCAGATCGAGTCGGTCGCGACGTTCGTCGTCGGCCTCGTGGCCGATCCACCGGCTCCAGCGTTCCAGTACAAACCGTCGGGAGCCAAGGCCGCTCGGCTGGAAGGCGA
Source organism: Planctomycetota bacterium (assembly GCA_043743415.1). Lineage (GTDB taxonomy): Bacteria > Planctomycetota > Planctomycetia > Planctomycetales > Planctomycetaceae > TH-plancto1. The sequence continues at coordinate 13,925 of JAYTWO010000411.1, read as the reverse complement.
ACGGGTGCTGGCGAAGTACAACTGCGGCGGGTGCCACATTCTGGAACTGCCGGAGTTAAAGTTTGCAGTGGCTCCCGAGGAGTTCTATGCACCGGGGATGGGGCCGAAGAACTATGAGTCGGCCTTGGGGCTGTTGACGAAGTTCAACCCGACTCGCGTCGTCGATCCCACCACAGTCGCGAAGACCAAGTCGGGCGAGATGCTGTTGTCGGTTCACGGCCTGGTGAAGACCGAACCAGACATGGAGGAAGCTCCCGAAGACCAGAAGCTGTACTTCACGAATTGGGATGTCCTAAAGGTCGGAGACAAGACGCTCTTTCCTGGCGACACGGTGACGGTGGTGGTCGACAAGATTCAGTCGATGAGTCCTGGACGGGGTGGCGATCTGGCCCACTGGCTGGTTCCGAAACTGATGGCCAACGAGACGGGCGGGGATCGGGGCCGCGCTTGGCAGGCGTCACCGCCTCCGCTGGTGCGTGAAGGGGTCAAGGTCCAGACGCAGTGGCTGTATCAGTTCCTGAAGGAGCCGGAGCAGATCCGGTACACGACCGTCCTGCGGATGCCCAAGTTCAACATGGACGACGCGGAAGCGATGGCCCTCGCGAACTACTTCGCAGCCGTCGACGGGGCCGAATTCCCGTATCAGTCGAACCAGCGGCAGACAGCCGATTACATCGAGGAGCAGGAAGCGGCCCACAAGCTGGCCTTTGCGAACGCACCGCAACCACAGGATCGGCTGACCGCCGGATGGAAGCTGGTCACGACGGGACAATGTACGAAGTGCCACCAAGTGGGCGGTCGTCTGTACACTGTCTCCGCCGATCCGAAGGACATTCGTGGTCCGAACCTGGATCGAGTGGAGCAGCGGCTGCGACCCGACTGGGTCCAGTTGTGGATCACGAATCCGGTGTGGATGACTCCCTACACGTCGATGCCGCAGGTCTATGCGGCTGACGGCGATGGCAAGTACATGCCGGAGTACCTGGGCGGCAAGGGTGGCATGCAGATCGATGCGACGGTGGATGCCCTGCTGAACTACTACAAGTTGCTGGAGCGTCACGGCAAGGCAGAAGGCCCCGTGGCGGTTCCGGCTGCGGCTCCAGTGGATCCGGCGGCGGCCCCCGCTGCACCGGCGAAGTAGCGACCTGTTTTCTCAAGAGACTCCGCCCGACGGAAAGACATGATGCGAAACCAGACACGACTGACAACTGGCACGCTGCTCCTGGCTCTGCTTCCGCTTTGCGGATGCGAGCAGGGTCTGGGTGGTGGTGCGTACACGCCCTCTTCGGTGACGCTGATCGTGTCAGATGCCTCGGGAAGTTCAGCGGAGGCCGCCGGTGGAGCCGATGCGGGAGCCGCCCCGGTGGTGGCCGGTTTCGGGACGCTGAAGGGGAAGGTCGTCATCGACGGTGCGGTGCCTGTCTTGGCCATGCTGCTCGCCAAGGGGGCATCCACTAAGGACGCCATCTGTGCGGTCAACGGGGTTCCGAACGAGTCAGTGATTGCCGACGCCAACGGGGGCTTGGCCAACGTGTTCGTCTACCTCAAGAAGGCTCCAGCAGGGGTTCAAATTCCACCGGCACCCACCGCCAAGATCATCTTCGACCAGAAAGGGTGTTTCTTCACGCCGCATGCCTTTGTGGCTCGCGTTGGTCAAACAATCAACATTACCAATTCGGACCCGGTCGCCCACAACGTCCACACGTTCTCGAATAACAAGGGGCTCAACTCCGCGATTCAAGGCAACGACACCAAGGGTGCCGATCTCGTCTACGACAAGTCGGAATCCTTGCCAGTGCGGACCGTGTGCGACTTCCACAGCTGGATGGACAGCTACCACCTCGTCAGCGATCACCCGTGGGCTGTGGTGACCAGTCCGGACGGGTCATTCGAGATCACGGGCGTCCCCGCCGGGAAGATGGAATTCGTGGTCTGGCACGAGAAGGTCGGGTACGTGAATCGCTCCCTCAAGGTGGATGTGGTGCCGGATCAGACGGTGGAGGTGCCGGTCATCCAGGTGCCCGCGGCCAAGTTGGCCGCGAAGTAGGATGGCCAGTTTCCGGAATCCAAGGGTCGGTTGTTGTGTCGGGGGCGGAACCGTGAAGAATACAGGTCTCATTCTGGTCGGAGTGGTCGCGTGCAGCTTGGCTGGATGCGAGAAGGCGACCGGACCTCGGGCAGCGACTCCGGTGCTGCTCGAAGATCAAGTCAAGGTGCGAGTCGACGATCAAGGTCGTCCGATCCAGACTGGCGGCACAGTGGGGAAGGCCCCATAGAGTGCCGTGGGATAGGCTTCCAGCCTGTCATCTTTTTATCAAAGACTGACAGGCTGGAAGCCTATCCCACGGGAAGTGGTGCGAGCCGCGAGGCTCGCTGGTGTGGAAATGGGGCGGACCGTGTGGTCAGCCCGGTCGTTTAGGACGGGAGAGGATCAGTGGGATCCAAGTTGCCTGCCGTTGTGCTGGTGGCCTGTGTGTTGGTGGTCAGCGGATGCGGACGGACCGACCCTCAGTTCAGCTATCGCGAGGGGTTGTCGCCCCAAGTGCAGGAGTACGTCCGTGCATCAGTCGACCGAAAGTTCGGCAAGCCGCATGAAATCCACGTGTGGGACAAGCTCCCGCTTCAGCCGCATGCCGCCGTGGCGACGGTCGCTGAAGGCTCGAAGGATGTCCATCTGGTCATCCAACTGACCGAAACCCATCGCGACATCGCGAAGGGCCAAGAGGTCAGTTGGGTCGGTGGCACGATCATGCCTGCCGGTGGTGTCCCAGTCCTCGTCGACTCCTTCGACAAAGAAACCAACACCCTCAAGCTCTCCTCAGTTCCCGGAGTGACACCGAAGACCGGTGACAAGATCGTCATCGGGCCGGGCGAAGTCCTGACGCATGGGCGGTTGCTCTATGCCGAGCATTGCCAGCACTGTCACGGGGTGGCGGGGGATGGCCAGGGGCCGACGGCTCCATACCTGAACGTGCGGCCGCGCGACTACCGCAAGGGGCTGATTAAGTTCACCTCAACTAAAGAGGGCATGAAGGCCCACCGCAGCGACTTGGCCAGCATCGTCGAGGATGGTATCCCCGGCACCTACATGCCGTCGTTTAAGCTGCTCAAGAAAAACGAGTCGCATGCGCTCATCGAGTATGTGATGTTCCTGGCTATGCGGGGCGAGACCGAATTCCAGTTGTACAACCTGCTGGCCTCGGACTACTCGATTGAGTCGATGGCCACGCGCGTCAAGGACGGCGAGACCGAAGAGAAAATCCTGGCCGAGTTCGTGACCCGCGTGAAGGACGGCGAGATCGACGAGGAGATCACTCAGCGGACCGACAAAATGATCGCCGACTGGACCGCAGCTCAGACCCCGGAAGCGATCATCGTCCCGAAAGAGAAGCGGTACTTGAGCGATGAGGCTTCAGTCCAGCGGGGGCGAGAACTCTACCTGTCGAACAATCTGAACTGTGTGGCTTGCCACGGCGAATCGGGTTTGGGTGATGGGGTGCAGACCTACTCGATTACGAAGAACGCCGAGGGCACGGGCAACAATCTGGAGCCGGGCCTGTACGACACGTGGGGCAACAAGCTCAAGCCGCGTAATCTCCGGTTGGGGATGTATCGCGGGGGCCGTCGTCCGATCGACATCTATGCCCGCATCGAAGCCGGGATCAAGGGGACGCCGATGCCCGCCTTCGGAGCCAAGATGACCGAACAGCAGAAGTGGGATCTCGTGAACTACGTGATGCATCTGCCTCACGAAGAGCGGGCTCCGGGGACCGGCGTCGGTCCGCAGGCCCCAGCCACTCCGGCGGCAGCGGCGACCCCGGTGGCGACGACCACTCCCTGATTCAAGGCCACACGCGCGACGCGATCCCCGAGCCTCTCGGGAATCCGACACACCGCGAGGACTGTTATCGTGAAACGATTCTGGTGTCTGTTCTTCATGTTCTGGCCGATTGCGGCCTTCGTCCTCTGCTGGATCGCTCCAGACATGAACTGGTGGTATCCGTCCAATGGCCCCACCGGCATGACGGCGGCCAGTCCGATGGGACTGAAGATCGATTCGCTGTTCTACATGATCCTGTACATCACGACGGCCACGTTCATCGGGACACAGGTGGCCCTCGGGTACGTGCTGTTCAAGGGCGCTGCGGCCACCGATGAGGGAAGCACCAGCAAGGCGTGGTACTCCCACGGCAGCCACAACCTCGAAGTGATCTGGACGGTCGTCCCCGCCTGCGTGCTGCTGTTCATCGCCCTGTATCAGTTAGATGTGTGGGCTTCCTACCGCATCAAGGACAGTTTCCCGGTCGAGACCCGCAAGGGGGCCATCGCGGAAGTCACCGCTCGGCAGTTCGAGTGGCGGATTCGCTACCCCGGCCTCGGACCGGATGGCCAGCCGCTGAAGCTCATGCCCCAGCCGCAGCCGACCGACCTGTACACCGTCAATGATCTGCATGCCCCGGTCGGAACTCCGGTGATGATCATCTTGAAAAGCGGAGATGTACAGCACTCGTTCTTCCTGCCGGAACTGCGGATCAAACAGGACGCCGTGCCGGGCCTCGACATTCCGGTGTGGTTCGAGGCGAACAAGAGCGGCGAGTACGTGTTGTTGTGTGCGGAGCTGTGCGGGTGGGGGCACTACAAGATGAAGGCTCGCATGGTGGCGGAGCCGGATAAGAAGTACCTGGAGTTCTTGCGAAACCTGTCGCAGCAGCAGAACTACGACGGAGTGCCGGAAGTTGCCGCTGCGGTGGCTGCCGAGGGTGAGTAGTCGAGAACAGTGTCGTCTTTCGCTCCGCGAAAGAACGTTCATTCGCGGAGCGAAAGACGACAGTCGAGTGTGGAATCGCCTAAGTCATCTGCGGATGACATCGAGCGGAGTGAGTCGATGAGTACAGTCAATCCCGTCCTCGAAACGTCCTCGGATCACGGCCACGCCGACGATCACGGGCACGACCACGCCCATCACGGGTCGTTCTGGTCGACCTACGTCTTCTCGACCGACCACAAGATGATCGGAAAGCAGTTCCTGATCACGACACTGCTGTGCATGTTCGTGGGAGGGGCACTGGCCTTGGGCGTGCGCTGGCAACTGGCCTACCGCTGGGAGGCGATGCCGTTCTTCGGACAGTTGTTCGCAGCTCAGGGCGGCCAGATTTCGCCCGAGTTCTACACAATGCTGGTCACGATGCACGCCACCGTGATGATCTTCCTGGTGATCATCCCGATCCTGGCCGGGGCATTCGGGAACTTCCTGATCCCGCTGATGATCGGGGCCGACGATATGGCATTCCCAGTGCTGAACATGCTCAGCTACTGGTTCATGTGGCCCGCCATCGCCTGCTTCGGAGCGACCTTCTTCTGCGCGGGCAATGGGTCTGCGAGTGGTTGGACGACCTACCCGCTGCTCTCGGCGTTGCCGGAGTCGGCCCCGGGATCGGGGCATGCCCAGACGTTCTGGCTGATCGGCCTGACGTTCATTGGGTTCTCGTCGATGATGGGGTCGATCAACTACATGACGACGATCATCAACATGCGGGCTCCGGGGATGACCCTGTTCCGCATGCCGCTCACGATCTGGGCGATGTTCATCACCGCGATCCTGCAGTCGTTCGCCCTGCCAGTGCTGACCGCAGCGGGGTTCATGCTAGTCACCGACCGGATGCTGGGCACCTGTTTCTTCATCCCATCCGGCGTGGTGGTGAATGACGCCGCTCCCACGGTCGGTGGGGGCCAGCCGCTGTTGTGGCAGCACCTGTTCTGGTTCTATTCGCACCCGGCGGTGTACATCATGCTGCTCCCCGCGATGGGGATGGTCAGCGACATGCTGGCCTGCATGAGCCGTAAGCCGATCTTTGGTTACAAGCCGATGGTGTACTCGATGGCAGCCATTGCGGGGCTGGGCTTCATTGTGTGGGGGCACCATATGTTCATCTCGGGGATGAACCCGGCTCTGGGGATGACCTTCATGATCTCGACCGTGATGATCGCCTTGCCCTCAGCGGTCAAGGTGTTCAACTGGATCGGCACGCTGTGGGGTGGCCATCTGGTGTTTAACACGGTCATGCTCAACTGCATCGCGTTCGTGTCGCTGTTCATCGTCGGCGGACTGTCGGGAATCTTCATGGCGGCTGTGCCGGTCGACATCTACATCCACGACACCTACTTCATCGTGGGCCACTTCCACTACGTGCTGTTCGGGGCCACGCTGTTTGGATGCTTCGGGGCGATCCCGTTCTGGTTCCCGAAGATGTATGGCCGGATGATGAACGAGAAGCTGGGGATGTTGCACTTCTTGTTGACGTTCATCGGGTTCAACGGGACGTTCTTCCCGATGCACCTGCTGGGAGTTTCGGGGATGCCGCGTCGTTATGCGGACCCGTACTTGCACCCGTACCTGGAACATCTGCTGCCGATGAACCGGTTCATGACCATGTGTGCGATCCTGATGGGATGTGCCCAGTTCATCCTGCTGTTCAACTTCTTCTACAGCCGCAGCTTCGGCCCGAAATGCGGACGCAACCCGTGGAACGCAAACGGTCTGGAGTGGAGCGCTCCATCGCCTCCGGGACACGGGAACTTCGAGTCGGTCCCGATCTGTTACCGCGGACCGTACGAGTACTCCAACCCGAACCACACGGAAGACTTCTGGTTGCAGACCGATCGTCCCGCGCCGAAGCCCGGTGACAACCCGCCGCAGGTCGCAGCTCACTGATTCAATGTCGGGAGGGCGAAGCTCCTGCTGAGCCGCGAGCCAGAGAAGACGATCGAACCTCGTAGCGGCTCGGCAGGAGCCTCTCCCTCCCAACTCCCAAACCCCAACTCCCCCATGTCCGAAGTCCGTTTCCAACCCTGGCTCCATCGATACGCCGCCGCAACACTCGGCGTCGCGTTGGTGACGGTCGTGTTCGGAACGCTGGTCACTTCGATGAAGGCGGGCATGGCCTTTCGCGACTGGCCCACCTCGGACGGCCACTTCATGGTGACCTACCCGTGGTTTCGCGACTTCGCCCAGGACTGGGACAAGTTCCTGGAGCACGGGCACCGGCTGGCCGGGATGGCGATCGGGTTATTCGCGATCGGACTGGTGGCGGTGGTTCACCGGTATGAAGCCCGGCGGTCGGTGCGTTGGACCTCGATCGGTGTGTTACTCGGCGTGATTTGCCAGGGACTCCTCGGCGGTGTCCGCGTCCTTCGTGACAACTTCGACCTCGCCCAGTTGCACGGGGCGTTCGCAGCCGTCGTGTTCTCCAGCATCGCGGTGGTCATCACACTGCTCGGGCGGTCGTGGATCTACGCGGCCCAGGACTCGCCCACGGCGGATGTCGAACACCTGCGACCGTTCGCGCTCATCAGTATTGCCGCCCTCGCGTTCCAATACTTCCTCGGCGGACTGATTCGCCACCATGGGACAGGATTGCACGAGCATCTCGCGATGGGGTTCGTGGCCCTGGGGCTGCTGCTGGCGAATACTTGGCTGGCGATGACCAGTGGGGTGAAGTGGATCAAGCAGGGGGGCCTGCTCCTGGCCACGATCGTCATCGTGCAGGTGCTGCTCGGCTTGGCTTCGTGGGTCTTGAAGTTCGGCCACGGCAGCTACGTCGCCACGGCGGATTCGATTGAGCAAGTCGCCGTGCGGACTGCCCATGCAGTGGTCGGCATCCTGACGTTCATGGTTTCGGTCGTGTACGCCGCGCGCGTCTTTCGCGTGCATGCCACCGCGAAACCGGTCGGCCCCGTCGCCACCTCAGCCTCGCAAAAACTGGCGGGAGGTGCGGCATGAGCAGTGTCGTCTCCGACCTCAGCGTCCCACTGACTGCGGGTGGTGTACTGGCCGGTTCCGTGTCGCGTCCGCGCGTGCGGGAGTTCGTCGAACTCTGCAAACCCAAGATCGCGGTGCTGGGGCTGTATACCGTGGCGATCGGGTTCTTCGTCGGCAGCCGGGGGTTGTGGAATGCCTCGCTGCTGTTGCACTCGCTGCTGGGCATCGGCCTCGTGGCGGTAGCGTGCAGCGTTCTCAATCAACTGATCGAGCGGGACACTGACCGCCGGATGTTTCGCACCGCCTCGCGACCGATCCCGACGGGCCGTATCTCGCCCAGCGAGGCCCTCGTGTTCGGTGTCTCCGCCGGAGTGATCGGCCTGACGTGGCTCGCTCTGCGAGTCAACCCGCTCACGGCCGTTCTCGGAGCGGTGACACTGCTCAGCTATGTCGGCCTCTACACGCCGCTCAAACGCTGGACGGGGCTGAGTACCGTCATCGGAGCGATTCCGGGGGCGCTGCCGCCGGTGCTGGGCTGGACAGCTGCGGGCGGGTCACTCGATGCCGGGGCGTTCGCGCTGTTTGCGACGCTGTTCCTGTGGCAGTTCCCGCACTTTCTGGCGATTGCGTGGCTGCTGCGCGAGCAGTATGCCAACGCCGGTCTGAAGATGATGCCGCGTCTCTCGGGACGCGGGATTGGATTGCTGGCCGTGGGGTACGGAGCCGCGCTGATTCCGGCGAGCCTTTTGCCGAGGTTCTGCGGGCTGGCGGGCGACTTCTATGCGTTGACGGCGATCGGGCTGGGGTTGGCGTACCTGTGGAGTGCGATCGGGTTCGCACGGCACGGAGACGATGCCGCAGCTCGCCGCGTGTTGTGGGCGTCGTTCCTGTACCTGCCCACGTTGCTGGCGGTTCTCACTTTGGATCATTGGAGGTTGCTGAGCTAACGCCCCTCACCCCCAGCCCTCCTCCCGGGGGGAGAGGGGAGCCCGGCAGTAGACTCCGCAGCCGATTGACAAGCTGGCACTTTCGCAGGGGCGAAGGGGCCGAAGGGTTCGAGCAGACATGTCACATTCACCGGCCCACACATCGGTCAAAATGGGGATTCCCATCTCGCGCGCCAAGCTCGGGATGTGGTTGTTCCTGGGCACCGAGATCATGTTCTTCACGGCGTTCATCGGAACGTACATTGTGTGCTTCTTCGGTTCGCCGGGGTGGCCGACCGACACCAAGCAAACGCATATCAACATTGCGGCGGGCGGGATCAACACGTTCGTGCTGATTCTGTCGAGCTACTTTGTGGTGGTCTCGCACGAGGCGATGGGGCTGCGGAACTTTGCCCGCGCGCGGCAGTTCCTGGTCTACACGATGCTGCTGGCGTTCGTGTTCCTAGGGATCAAGTCCTACGAGTACCACGGCAAGTTCTCGCACAACATCCTCCCCGGTCGGATCGCCGAGACCGACACCCAGGCGATGAACAACGTCGTCAAGCAGATGCAGGTGGCCGTCGAAGGCTCACTCCACTCGCTGATTCCCGGTGATGACCCGGTGCATGTGAAGCAGGCCACTCTGGGGCAGAAGCTGGCCGAGCAGTCCCCGGAGAATCAACGCTTGCACCGGGCCTGGCAGGGGTGGAACGAGGAGTTCAACCGTCTGCGGACCGAGGTTTCCGGCAACAAGCTCACGTTGCACGATGTGGAGCAGCGGCTGGAATCCGGGTTCGCTCAGACGATCATCGTCGACACCAAGACCCCCGTCTCGAAGGCCGCTGATGGTCGAGATTTGACCCACATCGCGGGCCAGCTCGACGAAAAGAATCTCGCAGCCTACAAGGCCAATCAGGCGTTCACCGTCTCCGTGAAGACCTGGGCTCCCAGTTCCATCGATCTCAAAGCTCGCCCCGCCCCACCGAAGACTGAGCTCGTCCAAATCTCGCCCGACAACGTCGTCCACGCGACGATGCCTGCCGGGGCGATCAACATCACCCACCAGATCTACCACCCGTTCGTGATGCCGTACGGCAATCTGTTCGCCAGTTGTTACTTCCTGATGACGGCGTTCCACGCGATCCACGTGCTGGTCGGGATGACCATGTTCGCTGTGCTGTTGAGTTTGGGGAACGGGCTCAACGAGCGGTGGAGCGACTTCCTGGAGAACGCCGGTCTGTACTGGCACTTCGTGGACCTCGTGTGGATCTTCCTGTTCCCGCTGCTGTACATCCTGCCGGGCCTGATGAAGGTGTAGGGAAGCCGTCAGCTTTCAGCCAGCAGAAGTGTTCAGTCGTCAGTTCTTAGTTTTCAGTCAGGAACCCCGGTCATGTCTCATGAAGCTGCCACTCCCGCTGCCTCGCACGGGCACGCCGCACACGGCGCTCATCCGCATGTGAACTACTTCGCGATCTTCATCGCGTTGTGCGTCTGCACGGGGATCTCAATCCTGCTGGACCTGTTCGAGGTGCCTGCGCTGCGGTGGGTGATCGTGTTCCTGGTGCTATCGGTGGCAGTGGCGAAGGCGCTGTTCGTACTCACGTACTTCATGCACTTGAAGTTCGAGGGGAACTGGAAGTTCATCATTCTGATGCCGACGACGATCCTGGCCATCGGGCTGATAGTCGCACTGATGCCGGACATCGGGCTGCACTACTACACGCCCAATGTGCCGCAGGCGATTCAATCCACTCCGGCTCCGGCTCATGCTCCCGAGGCCGAGCCGAAACACGGGCACTGACCGAAAGTAGGATGGGCAATCCTGCCCGTCCCCATGCGGAGTAAAGACACACAAGCCAGCGGACGGCAAGATCGGTCGCTGGCTCTGTTCTTTGAATCGTTCGCGAGCGCTCGATGCGGGGTCGTGGCTCGCGAGTACCTTCTGCCGGAGGGGACGGGCAGGTTGCCCATCCGACAACACGCATGTCCGCCATTCAGATCGCAGCCGTCTCTCACCGCTATGGCGATCGTGTCGCTCTGGATGATCTTTCGTTTTCAGTAAAGCCCGGTGAGATCTTTGGCCTGCTCGGCCCCAACGGCGGCGGGAAGACGACGCTGTTCAAGCTGCTCTCGACGTTGATGCCGGTTCAGTCGGGGGAGTTGTCGGTGGCGGAGTATAATGTCCGCTCGCAACCGGATGAAGTGCGTCGTTCGATCGGGGTGACGTTCCAGTCACCGAGCGTCGATGTGAAGCTCACCGTGCGGGAGAACATCGTCTATCAGGGGCGGCTGTACGGGCTTTACGGGTCAGTGCTGCGTGAGCGGGTGGCCGTTCAGATGGAGCGGTTCCAGATTGCCGACCGAGCGAATGACCTCGTGCAGACGCTTTCGGGCGGACTGAAGCGGCGGGTCGAGATTGCCAAGAGCCTGTTGCATGAGCCGCGCGTACTGCTGCTCGATGAGCCGAGTACCGGCCTCGATCCCGGGGCGCGGTTCGACCTGTGGCGAGCCTTGCAAAGCCTGCGGGCCGAGTCGGGCGTGACGGTCTTGGTGACGACTCACCTGATGGAGGAGGCCGAGAAGTGCGACCGCCTGGCGATCCTCGATCGCGGCCAGTTAGCAGCCATCGGGACGCCGGACGAGCTGCGATCGAGCATCGGTGGAGACTGTATTACGATTCAGGCATACGACGCCGACCGGGCGACGGCGCTCTCCCAGCAGATCATCCGCACGCTGCACCTGACCCCGCAACTCTTCGAGGCTCAACTGCGCATCGAAGCACCCGAGGGGGCGAAATTGGTCCACACCCTGACCAGCGAATTCTCGAATGAGATCCGCTCGATCACGCTCGGCAAACCGACGCTGGAGGATGTGTTCATCCGGGCCACGGGTCATCGGTTTTGGGAAGAGGGGAAGTAGGGGCGGACAGGAACTCTTCGCCCCGAAGGGGGCCTGACTAGACAGCCCAGGGCGCAGCCCTGGGAATACGTGGCCCGATCAACCGGCCAAGGCCCAACGGGCCGTGACCCGATTCACCATGCCTCCTCGGATAGGACAACCGCCATGCCTCAATCTTTGTCCAACGTCCTCATTCACTTGGTCTTCAGCACCAAACATCGATACCCGTTCTTGCGAGACCCCGCTCTTCGCGAGACCATGATGGCCTACCTGATTGGCACACTCAAGAAACTGGACTGCCCTTCTCTCCGCGTCGGAGTGGTTGAAGATCACGTTCATATCCTATGCCAGCTTCACCGCACCATGTCGATCTCCACCTTGGTGGAAAAGATCAAAACCAGCTCTTCGTCGCGGATCAAAGAAGAGCAGCACCCCGCAGTCAAGAACTTTCACTGGCAATCAGGTTATGGGGTCTTTTCGGTGAGCCAGTCCAATGTGGAGCCGGTCTCTGAGTACATTGCGAACCAGGATGAGCATCATCGCCAGCGCACATTTCAAGACGAGTTGCGGAGTCTCTTGCGAAGACACGGAATCGAGTGGGATGAGAAGTACGTTTGGGATTGAACGGGTCGCGGCCCGTTGGGCCTTTGGGGTATGTTTGGCATCCGATTTCCCAGGGCTGCGCCCTGGGCTTTCGAGTCAGGCCCCGTTGGGGCAGAAGCAATAACACCCCGGCTCACGCCGGGGGATCGCCAGCGTCGTCACCCCAACTGGTGATTCACGTTGACCCACGTCTTCTTCTCCGCCGATTCCAGCACCGCATCGGCCACGCCTTGGGCCAACGCCCCGTGGTCGAAGCCGGGCAGGGCGGGTCGGTCTTCGAGGATGGCGGAGGTCAGTTCATACACAAGGTCGTACCGGAAGACCGTACTTGGCACCCCTTCGTCGGGGTTGCGGGGGCTGCCGGGGATGACGAGGAACTCGCGCGGCACCGGGACCGTTTCCATCGTCCCGCCGTGCTTCCCCATCAGGATCGTGTTCGGCTCGGTCAGCCGGTACACAGCTGAGCCTTCCGACCCGTTGATCTCGGCCCACTCCCAGCCGAAGCCGTGGTTGTGGTGCCCCTTGGCGAGCGTGGTCCCCTCCCAGACACCGACGGCTCCGTTCTTAAAGCGTCCAATCAGTGCCGACCAATCGTCGACATTGGACGGCTCGCACGGCTTGCCATCGGCGGTCGTCGTGCGCGGGGCAAAGGTCGCGACTGCGCCGGTGATTGACTCGATCGGCCCGCACAGGTCCATCGCAAAGTCGATACGGTGGATCGTCATATCGAACAGATCGCCCGCCCCGGCCAGATGCTTGTACTGCCTCCATCCCCAGCTCGTCTCGGGCCAGTCGAGGAACCGCTGGCTGCGGAAGTGCCGGATCTCGCCGAGGGCTCCGGACTTCACGAGGTGCCGCAGATACCGCATCGACGGGGCAAACCGGTAGGTGAACGCCGTCATGTGCTTGAGGTTGTTATCTCGCGCCGCTCGGAACATCTCCGCCGACTGTTCGAAGTTCAGCCCCAGCGGCTTCTCGCACATCATGTGCTTGCCGCCCTGCGCACAGGCCAGCACGATCTCATGATGCGTGAAGTTCGGCGTGGCGATGATCACCGCATCAATGTCGGGATCATTCGCGATGTCCTGATACTTCGTGGTGATCTTCGAGATGCCCCAGTCCTGGACCCGCTGCTGGAGCAGCGTTTCGTTGGGGTCACAGATGGCCACCAGTTCGGACCGCTGGTCGAGGCGGATGCCGGGGACGTGGTGGTAATCGGAGACGGCACCGGCACCGATGATGGCGTAGCGGACTGGCATGGTGGGGAGGGGGGAGGGGGGAGGGGAGGAGGGGGTGCCGGAGCCGAAGCCGGACGGGCCAAATGGGCCCGTCCTACGGTGAGCTAGGCCATTGCCTTCCGAAGATTCTCGTCAACCTTGTCGAGGAAGCCGGTCGTCGAGAGCCACTTCTGATCCGGGCCGACGAGGACGGCCAAGTCTTTGGTCATGAACCCGGCTTCAACGGTCTCGATGCAGACCCGCTCCATCGTGTGCGAGAACTTGTCGAGGGCTGGGTTCTGATCGAGCTTGGCCCGGTGGGCCAGGCCGCGGGTCCAGGCGAAGATTGAGGCGATCGAGTTCGTCGAGGTCTCTTTGCCCTTCTGGTGTTCGCGGTAATGGCGGGTCACGGTGCCGTGGGCAGCTTCCGCTTCGACGGTCTTCCCGTCCGGGGTCATCAACACGCTGGTCATCAGACCCAGCGACCCGAACCCTTGGGCCACGGTATCGGACTGCACATCG
>JAYTWO010000410.1:0-9546 GCA_043743415.1 Planctomycetota bacterium | reverse complement strand
GTTGGCCGAGCAGATCATGGGGGCGGTCAACGGAGCGCGGAAGGGGCAGCTGATTAATGATTCCGAGGAGCCGGTGAGGGTGGCGGGGCACGAGTTTCTCAGAGCCGCGTTCGAGGCGGCCATCCAGAAAATAATCGCAGCGGCTGAGTCCGCATTTCCCCCCTCCGGAGGTCACGACGACCGATCCGGTGACGCACAAACCGATCGCGAAGAGGATGCATAATAAGGAACAGTCCCGGAATAAGATGCGGATTTGAAAATCGTAAGACGGACTTCTAGTCCGTCTTTGATTGGACGGACTGGAAGTCCGTCCTACGGCGAACACCGGAATCTATTTCGGGACTGCTCCTCATGGGGCGTCAGTCGCGGTCGGTGGTGACGGTGCTGGGGGTCGTCAAGGTGGTCCGTTTGGGAACGCATGTTCGTGCTACTCACAACGAGCTTTTGTGCATGCTGCGTAAATTTTGGGAGTGGCCTCGAAAACCATCAGACCCTGGCAGGGGTCACAGCCGATAGCCGGTGGTTGTGCGCAGCGACACCACCGGACGCGATTCGCCCTCCGCTCTCCCATCCCCGAGGGATGGCAGCGAACCCCCGGCCTGGAGGCGGATTCCTCTCAAGAACGACGCCTTCTGACATCCCTCCGGGATGCGGATGGTGCGAGGGGCTGTGTTCCGGTGGGATCGCTGCGCTCGACCACCGGAGAATGGCTGGCATCCCTTCGGGATGGAAGGCCACCCACAACGATCCCCTTACGGAACCGGTTTGAACACCCGCTGGAGTTCCTCCAACGAGGTCTTACCCGCGGCCACCAGTCGCATGCCATCGCTCTGACACGACTGCATCCGTTCCTTCTTGGCCACCTCGCGGAGCTTGGCGGGGTCGGCCCCGGCTTCGATGACCTCCTTGATCGCCGGTGTGACCTCAATGAACTCGACCATCCCGGTGCGGCCAAAGTACCCCACGCCGCCGCACTTTTCGCAGACTTCCGGTTCTTCGTCGCTCTTTTCTTCCTCTTCATCGGGCCGGGGTGGCCGATAGAGCACTTTCGTCTCGGGAGGCAGGCCGACCTTCTGCAACAGCTTCGGATTCGGGCGATACGCCTGACGGCAACTCATGCACAGCAACCTCACCAGTTTCTGGCTGATGACGCCATGCAGCGCTTCGGCACTCTTGATCGGATCGCCTGCCAATTGAACGAACCGGGCGATGGCATCCGCACAGTCCTTGGCAGTCATCTCGGTGATCAGGCAGGCATCTTCGGCCTCCTCCAGCACGATCTTGGCGAACTCAGCGTCGCGCAGCGGGGGCACGAACAACACGTCCCCTTCGGCGCGAATCGCGCGGGCCATCGTCTTCTGAATGCCGTCTCCCTCTTCCGGCTTGAACTCCGACACGTGGGCGATGTCCTTGCCGAGTTTCGCCACGGAGTAGATGTTGAACAGATACGCATCAATCGACCGCAACACCCCAAACGCCGCACACGACACACCGGACAGCGGCGTCCCGGCAGCGATAATGATCCCCTTCTTCTGCGAGGCCATGTCCTTGATCTTGCTCTTCAGTCCTTCACTCCAGCCGAGCTCGTCGGGCGTTTCGAAGTTCTGCTTGACGTTGCGGATACGGATGATCAACCGCTCGCCACCCGGCACGGGAGTCGAGTCGATGCGGACCTCGTACTTGATCTCGCCGTGCTGGGCCTTGATCGCTCCGGTTTGCGGCTTGGTCCGCTCCTTGACATCCAATCCGGCCAGCAGCTTGAGCATCTGCGTAATCGCCAGAGCAGCTGGGGACGGCATCTTCGACCCGGGAAACGGCACCCCGTCCACGAACAGCGTGGAGACAGAGAACTGCCCCTTCGGCTCGAGGCGGACCATCTCCGCCCGCCGATCGATGGCGCTCGTGACCAGTTCCTTGGCCCGCATCAGACCCGCCTGGACCAGCTTGGCGTTCCCCTTCATGTCGGGTTCGACGCCGTTCAGCGATCCTTGAAAGAGGACTAACTCGATTTCCTCTTCGTCATCGTCGTCGTCGTCATCGACCTGTTTGCGTCCGAAGCCAAAGATCACGGATGTCCCCTCGTGCGTCTCGAATGGATGGATACCGGTCCCCAGCGGTGCAGCAGACCGCCGCCAGAGGGACCAGAATGCCGAATGAAGTCTTCATTCTGGCAACACCTTTGACGGAAGGAAAGCATGCATGCGGCGGCGAGGGGCGACCGCTACCATTACGGAACCAAGTCCCAGGAAAAGCCCACCGGTTGCAACCGGTGGGCTTGACTCACTCATTCTCTCACACTTCCCCTGTGCCCACTCTCCCCCCGATTATCGAACGCTACCTCGGCCTCCACCCGGCGGATGCCGGGCAGGGGACGGCTTGGGAGTTCGTTGTTCGCGAGTCCACCGCCGGGGCGTTGCCGGGCGGGATTGTGACGCTCGGAGTGTTGGGGGCCATCGCTATTGCCTGGCGGTATCGCCGCGAGGGGCGTCACCTGGCGCGCCGAACAATGTGGTTTCTGGCATCGCTACGAGTGGTCAGTCTGGCGCTGCTGCTCTTGATGGCCTCGGGAGTGGCGCTGGCGGTGCAGCGGACGGGGTTGCCGTATCTGGTCGTGCTGATCGACTCTTCAGCCAGCATGGGGATCGTCGACCAGTACCGCGACCCGAAACTGTCGGAGCAGGCTCGCCGCCGCGTCGCCCAGATGAAACTTCCCGACGCCAGCCGCCTGGAGATCGCCAAGTCCGTGCTGCTCGACCGGCAAGCGAATCTGCTGCGGACAATGGACTCGAGTTACCGGCTCAAGGTCTACACCTTTGATGAAACGGTGGCCGCCCTCGATCCGGCGGGAGGGCAGGACGCTGTGGCGGTCGAGCGGTCGCTGCTCGCCCTGCGACCGCTCGGGGTCGAGACGCGGCCCGCTCCCTGCCTGCAAAAAATCTTCGACGAATTCCGGGGAGCCACTCCCGCTGGCATCGTCATCCTCACCGATGGTGTCGCCAGCCGGTCCGCCAGCGAACGTCTCGCCGCAGCTGCCGAACTGGCCCAGGCCCAGTCGATCCCGCTGTTCCCCATCGGCCTGGGCAGCAGCGACCCCGACCGCGATCTGGAGTTGACGGATGTGCTGGTCGAGCGACTGGCGATCCTGGGCGACCCGCTGTTGTTCACGGCTCGGGTCCGTAGTTGGGGGGTGAAGGACGAAAAGGTGCGGGCTACGCTGCGGAAGGTCGGGGAGCCGGAGATTCTCGCGACCACCGATGTGTTGCCCACGACCAATCCGTTCGCGGTCGAACTGCTGACCATCCCGCAGGTGGAAGGGGATCAGGAGTACGAGATCACGATCACTCCGGTGGTCGGGGAATCGACGGTCGACAACAACACGCTGACCAGCACGGTCACGGTCCGCCGCACCAAGATTCGCGTGCTGTTGGTCGAGCGGGCTCCGCGCTGGGAGTTCCGGCACCTCAAGCCGCTGCTCGAACGCGACGAGATGGTCGAACTCAAGACGGTGCTGCAAGACTCCGATGTCGACTTCATTCAGGAGGACCGCACCGCGCTGCCGGGATTCCCGCCGCAGCAGAGCGAGTTGGAGGCATTCGATGTGGTGATCCTGGGAGATGTCGACCTGTCACAGATCAATCCGCAGTCGCTGAGTCATCTGCGGTCGTTCGTGGCGGAGCAGGGGGGCGGGCTGATCTTGATTGCGGGGGAGAAGCACAATCCGCAGTCGTTTGCCGGGACTCCGTTGGAGGCTCTCTGTCCCGTGCCGCTCGATGCACTGAGCCTGCCCGCGACCGATGTGACCCAGGGATCGGGGTTCCGGCTCGAACCGACTCCCGAGGGGCGGACGCAGGCGTTCCTGCGTCTGGATGACCAGGCTGGCGATCCCGCCGAACTGTGGCGTTCACTGCCAGAACTCTACTGGGCTTGGAACATTGCCAAGAGCAAGCCCGGTGCGGTGACGCTGGCCGTGCAGTCCAACCGCTTCGGCCCGGACGGAAAAATGCCGGTCCTCGTCTGGCAGCGTTTCGGAGCTGGGCAAGTGCTGTTCCATGCGACCGATGAGCTCTGGCAGTGGAGACAGGGCCGCGAGGACGCCATCTATGGCCGCTACTGGGGCCAAGTGATTCGCCAACTCTGCCGGGCCAAACTCCTCGGCACCGAGCGCACGCTCAAGCTCACCAGCGACCGACTGGTCTATACCGTCGGCGAAAGCATCCGCCTGATGGCTCGCAGCCCTGGCGGTCTGGGGGCTGAGGCGGAAGCGCTCGTCGCCGTCCTCGAACGTCCCGGCGGTGAGCGCCGCCGAATCACGCTCGATCGCACCGCGGACGGCGTGTCGCAATACGAAGCGGTCCTCCCCTCGGAGCCGGTCGGGCAATACCAAGCCTGGATCGAGCAGGCCGACTCGGCGTCGCTCATTGACCCCTGCCGGTTCCGCGTCGAGATCCCCAATCGAGAGCTGCGCGAACGGGCGGCGAATCACGAGGATCTCAAGGAGGCGGCCCGCCTCTCACGCGGCAAGTTCTATCACTGGTCCACTGCCGGTCAACTGGCCCAGGAACTGCCTCCCGGCCGACCGATCGCGAAAACGACCGCCGAGCTGATCCCGCTCTGGAACCGCTGGGAACTGGTGACTCTGTTACTCGTGTGCCTGACGACGGAGTGGTGGATCCGCAAGCGGGCGAGGTTGGCGTGATGAGTGTGGTGTGCAACCCATCCCGGGGAGTCATTGGAGTTGGTCATGGGGGCCGCAATCCATCCGGAGGGATGACAGCCATGAGTTGGACAGCGCCACGTTCTGAGTGCAGCTTCCGCAAGCGTGTTCACTCAGAGGTCTGGAACACTAATCTCCGCTGATCGACGCTGATCTTGGCCAGGATCAGTGTCGATCAGCGGGAATTCGTGTACAGACAGCGCCAACCTTCCCCCTTTTGAACCAGGCCGTTTTTTGTACCTCGCCCCCGTTCAGCCGGATCACCCACAGAAACCGCCGACCTTTTTTTCCAACGATGCCATGATCCATCCTCCGCCAGAATTGTCATTCCAGCGGCAAGCGGCTCATCCCCCATGCAAACCCAATTTGCCCCCCAATCGTCATCCCCCAAGAAAAAAGGACTCACGGCGAATCGCCGTAAGTCCTTTCGCCACTTGAAGTGCCCACGACAGGACTTGAACCTGTACGTCATTACTGACACTAGCTCCTGAAGCTAGCGCGTCTGCCAATTCCGCCACGTGGGCTGCACGTCTCACCTTTCGGCTGGGCCGGGGATGGGGCGGGAATGATATTGTGGAGGGGCTTGGGATTCAACCGACCTTTTTGGGGAGGCCGATATTTTGATTGGCAAGGCCAGTTTTACTGGCCGATTGAGCACAAGCCGCAAGGTTTCGCGAGGCTCTCCCACTTGACATTGGTGAGTCAGGCCACGATTCTGATGGATCGGCGACCTTCGATGAGAGGGACGCTCCTGCCTGTTGTTCTCGGGGGGTGGGCACCAGGGATTTCGGATTGTCGTCTTTCTCCGCGAAAGATCGTCCTTTCGCGGAGCGAAAGGCGACATTCGATCCCGACAGCTCACGCTCGTGAATGTACGTTCGGGTGGCTCGTGCGGACGCAACGTCCAGGCGGGCGACCTCCTGCCTTGCTGGAAGTTGATCCATGAATCGGAATCCTCGGTCGCGATGGGTGTTGGGATTCGTCCTGTGTGGCTGGCTGTGCGGAACTCAGCCGGGGTTGCGAGCCCAGGAGGCCACGGTGGTCGCCGCGCCCGAGCAGAAGCTGCCCGAACAAAAACTCCAAGCCGAAGCCGCCCTCCAGCAGCGAGTGGCCGCCGAGCAAGCGACTGCGGCCTCCAGCGCCAAACTCTCCGGGATCGAGCAACAGCTCCTCAAGCTCAAGCGTGAGATCGAGCAGGCCACGAAGATCGTGGCCGATTCCGAGAAGGCCCTTCCCGCACAGAACGAAGCCCAGACCAAGGCGAATGCCGCCAAGGCCGTCACAGACAAGGCGAACACCGATGCCGCGACCGTTCTGGCCGATGCTCAGAAGAATGCCGACGCCGCCAAGGTCGCTGCTGATGCCGCGACGAAGGTCGCCACGGATGCGGATGCACTCGTGAAGACGACGACCGCATTGATCGCGACCTCCAAGCAGACGATGGTCACGGCGATGGCCTCACTCACGCAGATCGACCAATCGTTGGCAGCTGTTCGCACCGAGGTCGACACCGCGAACGGAGCGCTCAAGACCGTCCGCGAGGGCTGGATCGGCAAGCAGCGGGCGGTGGAGGCGACCTTGGCTGAAATGGGGCAGTGGGTGTCGTTCAATCGCGAGGTGGCCCACATCTTCCACAAGCGGTGCATCGCCTGTCACAACGCTCGCATGGCGAAGGGGCGGCTGAATATGGAGTCGTATGCCACGCTCATGAAGGGCGGCGAATCCGGTCCGGCGGTGGAACCCGGCAAGGTCGACAGCAATCTATGCAGCCAGATTGGCGATGGCTCGATGCCCAAGGACGCCGACCCGCTGGCCAAAGAGCAGATCGATGTCATCGTGAAGTGGGTCGCGCTGGGAGCCCCACTCGATGCCGGGATTGACCCGAACTCGCCCCTCATCAAGATCATGCCGAAGCAAGTTCAGCCCTCCGCCCCCGAGGCGTACCCCATGCCCGTGCCGGTGACAGCTGTGGCGCTCAATGCGGATGCGTCGATCGTGGCCTCATCGGGTTATCACGAGGTGTTGCTTTACAACCCGGCGGATGGGGCCTTGATCCGCCGCATCACGAACGTGGCCGAGCGGGTGCATGACATCGCGTTCACGCCGGATGGGCAGCGGATGGCGATCGCGGGAGGCACACCGGGGCAGATTGGCGAGGTCAAGGTGTTCAACGTCGCCGATGGGGCGCTGTTGGCCGACCTGGTGACGGTGGAGGACGCGGTGTTCTCGGTGGCCTTCAGCGCGGACGGAACGCGGCTGGCCACCAGCGGAGCCGACCGCACGATTCGCGTGTTCGATGCCGCGACGTATGCCGAGCAACTCGTGATCGAGGATCACGCCGACTGGGTGATGGATGTCGCCTGGTCGCCGGATGGGACCAAGCTGGCCAGTGCCAGCCGGGACAAGACCTCGAAGGTGTTCGATGCCAAGACCGGCGACGCCCAGACGACCTTCAATACCCACGGCGATGTGGTCTACACCGTCGGCTGGCTGAGCGACAATGCCCAGGTGATCACCGGCGGAGCGGACAACCGCATGCGAGTCTGGAAGTCCGCCGACGCCGCCCAGGTGCGCGAGATTGGCGGCTTCGGCGGTGCGGTGTTCCGGTTGCAGGTGCTGGCCGACAACCGCGTCTTCAGTTGCTCCGCCGACAAGACCGCCCGGTTGCACAACGCCAACGATGGGGGCCAGATCAAGCAGTTCGCGGGACACGGCGACTGGGTCTACTCGGTGAGCTTCAGCCCGGCGAATCGCTTGGCCACCGGCAGCTACGACGGCGAGGTTCGCATCTGGAACACGGAGGACGGGGCCAGCCTGAAGAATTGGTACGCGGCACCGGGGTATGCACCGCAGGTGGCGAAGTAAGGCGGGCGAGCGAAAGGCGTTCGTGTTTCGGTCAGGCAACCTGTTCGTTCTCGGACACGTTCTCAACCACCGGAGCATTCGCCAGTTTCCTCAAGGCATCGGCCATCGGCAAATCGTTCAACGACGACACTCCGAACGATTCCAGGAATAGCCGCGTCGTGCCGTACAAATACGGTCGGCCCAGCGAATCGTGCTCGCCGACGACCTTCACCAATCCGCGTTCCATCAGTTGTTTCACGATCTCCGTCGACTGCACGCCGCGAACCTCTTCCAGGTCCGCGCGGGTCAAGGGTTGTCGGTAGGCAATAATCGTCAGCGTCTCCATCGCAGGCGGTGAGAGCTTCAGCCGGGCCTGCCGCTCGTGAATCTTGTCGAGCCAGCGGGCGAAAATGGGCCGGGTCATCAATTGATATCCGGTGGCCAGTCGCTCCACGCGGAAGGCGGTGCCGCTGGCTTCATACGAGAGGTTCAGCTGCTCAATCAGTTCGGGAATCTCCGACGCACTCGGTAAGGCGGCGAACTGCATCAGCTTGCGGGCCGTTAGCGATCCCTCGGCGACAAACAGCGCCGCTTCGAGACGCTGCAACGCGGGTGATCGGACGTGTCCTTCCCGACGCATCGGCGCTGACTGAGCGACAGTCGAGGTCGAGCGGATGGCCCACGCCCACGCCATTCCGGTTCGGGCCTCCCCCCCGAGCATGGAAGCGGGCGGGGCGAGTGGATTCCAGTTCGGCTCGTGCATCGCAACGAGTGCCCGTTAAAGGTGGATTTTGAGGTTGGAGTCCAGCCTTTAGGCTGCTCTGGGGCAGGCTAAAGCCTGAACTCCTACCCCGAGTCTGGATGCTGACATGGCGGTTACATCGCATTCTGGGAGATCGGCTGCTTGTCCCGAAACCGCTTGAGGAGCCAGGCATCGATCTGCTGGACGGTCTCTGCGGCGGCGCGGTCCGGGTCATCGGACTCGGCCTCGAAGCGATGCGTGACGCGGGCGTCATCGCCAGGGACGAACAAACAGACAAACAGCCAGGTATCCTGGTCGACTCCCCGCTCCAGATGGTAATGCTTGACGCCCAGGGAGTTGAGCTTCTTGAGCGAGTCTTTCATGGACACCGGGCGGAGGTCGAGGTCCGGGGTCGAGTTCAGGGCAAACTCCGAGGAGCGGTTCTTCGATCCCCCGCGAGACACGAGCAGAGAACGAGTTCCCGGCTTCGTGCGGTCCGAGTCCTCCAGCGAGGTCTCGGTCTCCGACGAGCCACTCAACGTATCCCGCTGGGCGAACGGTCGCTCTTTCGGGGAACGCAACGGGTCGGAGGCGTCCTTTGAGCTGGGCGACTTGGAGAACCCGAGGTCGTCGCGTTCTTGACTGTCCTCGCGAGTGCCGCCTTCGATGTCGGTCAGGTCGGTTTCGTCCGCCTTCCACTCCGGGGCCGTGCCGGAATCCCAATCCTCGAACTGACTCTGGCTGGAACTCCGACTGCCTCGGTCGCCTTCAGCGGAATCGCGATGCGAGCCGCTCAGACCGCGCGTCGCGGCGATCACCTCCGCCAACGGCGGCACGCCGAACACCGCCATCAGCCCCATCGCGGCCAGCGGAATCGACACCAGAAACGTCAAGAACGTACTGCCAGCTTTGGAACTCATGCGCGGGCCTCCATGCCAGGACGACTGCAATTCCACTCGTCACAACCGCAGCTTCCGGGAGCAGCCATGCTCACCCACTGACGGTTGACGAACCAGTCGGCAGTTTCTGCCGGTGGATCGGTGCGGGATCGTATCCATGCTTCATGGGGGGCACAAGAGCATTATCTGGGGTGTGGTCAACGCGAGTGCGATCATCGATATCGAGACAACATGGTTCGGAGGGCTCCCCGTACTACTAATCCGCGATTTGTGTTCACGCTGCGCAAATTTCATGCGGCTGGGGTGAGGCTTTTCGCGGTGGCTTGGCGGGCGGGCCAGCGCCACGT
>JAYTWO010000409.1:0-9561 GCA_043743415.1 Planctomycetota bacterium | reverse complement strand
GAACGAGTCCACATGGGCAGCCAGTCGCCCCCGGCCCATGTCACTCGCTCGCGACGCGCGAACGTCGCTCGGGACGGGCAAATGTGCCCGTCCTACGGTGGAGGACGAAGCCCACTCCGTGGCTCCTTTGTCTCTCACCACCCCAATTGCGATATTCTCCAGTCGCCAGGGCGGATTTCTGTTGATCTGGACCTCCCCACCGGTTGTCATCAGTCGACCACACGTATCTGATTGTGCCGGTGTTTGGAACAATCGTTTGTGCCGGTCGTAGGGCATTTGCCATTCTCTCTGGTTTGGCAGCCTCATCCGACCGATGGAGTGGAGAGGTTACACTGGGGAATCGACGTGTCCGAGGCTGTCCCATCATCGATCCTGCGAGCGGCTCCCTGGGGAGCGTTGGCCGTGTCGCTGGTGGTGCATCTGACCTGTTTGGGGATCAGTGCGGTGATTGTCTTCGCGCCGAAATCCTCCGCACCGGAGTTGAGCGGTGTGGTCGAGGCGGCGGTCGATCCGGTGGTGACGGAGCCCGCACCGGTCCTGCTCAGCATCGGCGAGTGGCAACCTTCGCCGTCGCAGGGGGGCGGAGGGCGTTCTCACCCGCTGGCCATGAGCGAAGAGGCACCGATCCAGCCGCATGTGGGCGGGTACAGCGTCGGTGGCCCGCTGGCGTTTGGTGATGGGGAGGCCCTGTCCTACACCGATGTCATTGGAGACGGCGGCAGCGGGGGCGGCACGGGAGGCGGGGACGGGTTGGGGAATGGGTCGGGCACGGGGGACGGGGACGGGTTCTTCGGCATGGACCTCGCGGGCGAGCGATTCGTGTTCGTCGTCGATGCCTCGCGGAGCATGAATCATCCCTATCCCGGTGAGGCCAAGAACCGCCTCGGACGGGTCAAGATCGAGCTCTACAATACCATCCAGAAGATGACCCCGGACCAGAGTTTCTTCGTCGTGTACTTCAATACGGAGCCGATCCCGATGCCCGCCCGGGGGATGGTCAAGGCGGAACCGGCACTGTTGCGGCCCTATCTGGAGTGGATCTTCTCGGCGCGGGCACTCGGCCAAACGAACCCGGAGTCGGCACTACTGCTGGCACTGCGACTCAACCCCGACAAGATTTACTTCCTGACCGATGGCGACTTTTCGTACCGCAGCGTCCGCGCTGTACGCGAAGCCAATCGGGGCCGGATCCCCATTCACACGATCGGCTTCGGCGGACAAGGTGGCGAAAAGAACCTCCAAGAGATCGCCCGCGACAGCCAGGGAACCTATCAATTCATCCCCGAGCCGCCAGTCGAGGCCCATCCCACCGTTCCGGCAGGCAAGGCGACCGCAGCCAGTCGGGCCGCTCCGTAGAACGGAATTCATCCGTTCTACGTGAGGCGGGAACGGAATGAATTCCGTTCTACGGCACTCAACTCGCGGGTTGTCGCCGAGACTCGGACAGCACCTGCAGCATCCCGACACAGAACTCCGGCAGGTCGTCCGGCTTGCGACTGCTGACAAAGTGGCGATCAACGACGACCGAAGTGTCCGACCAGATCGCCCCCGCGTGGATGAGGTCGTCCTTGATCCCCGGCGAGCCAGTCACTTGCACTCCGCGGTAGACCTTGGCCGAGATCGGCATCCAGCCCCCGTGGCAGATCGCGGCGATCAACTGGCCGCGCTCGTGAAATGTGCGGATCAGTTCCAGCACCTTCGGATCGCGCCGCAGCTTGTCGGGCATCCAGCCGCCCACACACAACACTCCCTGGAAGTCATCGGCCTGCATGTCACGAATGGCGGCATCCGAGGTGCAGGGGTAGCCGTTCTTCCCGGTGTACTTCTGGTTGGCTTCCTGACCGGCCAGCGTCATCGACACTCCCGCTTCGGCCATGCGGAGTTTCGGATACCAGAGTTCGAGATCCTCGTAATCGTCGCCGACAAAGCAGAGGAGTTGGAGACCGTGCAGGGAGGAGGTTGTCATGAGAGAGACCAATCGAAAACGGGCGTAGGGTGGGACCAGCCGCTTTGGGCGCAGGCCCACCATGGATGACGCGTGATCCCGGTGTGGTGGGCCTACGGCGAGTTGGCGACTGGGGCGGGAAGCACCAACGGCGGACCGTCGAGTGAGTTGTTGTATTGCTGGCGGAACTCGAAGAATCGGGTCTCCGAGACATCCAAGCTGGCCTTCACAGCCGCCCCGAAGCGGACCGCTGTGGTGGCATCGTTGCCGAGCGAGAGGGCGTTGGCGATCTTCTGGATCTCTTGCACCTGCGGGTCTTGCTGGAGGCGGTCGAGGGCTGCCTGCTGGATCATGGCGGGGTCGGTGGTCGACTCGTTCGACCAGAGGACGCGGTAGGTGCCATCGCTCCGGCGGGCGAAGAAACTGGTGGTCACAGTGGCGGGCCCGCTGCCGGAGATCTTCGGGACGCGGGTGACGCGGAAGCCTTTGACTTTGAGGGACTTCGCTTGCTCGATGGCGGTGGACTGCCAGTCGGACCCGGTCTGGGTCTTGGCTGTGGGGGCGAGTCCGAGGTCGAGTCCCAGCCCACCGAGTTCCCCCTGGATCGCATCGGTTGCGGTCTGGGCGAAGAGCGCTGCGAGGTCGGGCTTCGCGGCCCCCTCGCCCACGCGGATGACGAAGTTTCCGGTGCCCTGAAAGTCGAGCCGATCGCGGTACTCGTATTCAAAGATCGCCTGCCGCGCCGCCCATTCATCGGCGGTCTGCGGCTGGCCGGTGGGAAGTCGATCGGAGAGGTCGACCTTAGTCGTGTGCCAGTCGGGAACCTGCTGCTCGACAGCAGTCTTCAACGCAGTCAGGACGGTCTCCTCGACCCGCTCAACCCCCTCGCTCCAGGCGACCATGGCGACTTGCCGCGAGGCCGGCGGGGCCATGAAGACCTTTCGTACCCGGTCCGCAGGCGTGATGACCACTACGAACTGCGAGTCCGGAACCGCAGCCGGATCGACGGGCTGATCGAACTTCGCCAGTTCGCGTTTGAGGACCGCGACTAACCGAACATCGGCAGCCCGCTCGGTCTTCCAGTCCTCGATTCTCTCTTGCAACTCGTCACGAGACGCGGCCATCTTCTCGACGGCTTCCACATCGATCTGCTTTGCCAACTCCGGATACTTCGCGGTTAACCAGCGGCGCTGCACCGCCATGCGGAGTTCCGTCTCATCGCGGCTGAGCACTGCCCCCCGCAGCTCGATACCGCCCTTGAGCAGGGCAATGTCGACGCAGAACCGCTGGGCCTCGCGGGGAGTGATCTCGGCGATGGTGATCGAGGCCATCATGGCGAGAGCCACTCCGGTCCACACTGAAACGTATCGTCGCATGGCATCCTCTGAAACGTAGGACGGCCTTTCCAGGCCGTCCTCTCCAGCATCGAACGATAGAGTTGTGTGTCGAGTGAGGACGGGCTGGTAAGCCCGTCCTACTGACCCTTTACTCCGTCTTCAGCACCACGTCCTTCATCTGCACCACCATCGCCGGACCGGCGTGCAGTTGCAGCGCCAACTTGCCCGACTTCGCAGCCTTCTCAGCATGCTCGTCGACGACTTCACACGTCATGTTGCCGTTGATGAAGTGCTGCAGCGTGTTCCCCTTGGCCACGATGCGGTAACTGTTCCAGTCCTCGTTCTTGATCGCCGCCTGCAACTCTTCGGTGGTCTTCTCGGTCTTGCCGACGTTGGTCTTGACCATCTTGTTCTTGTCGCTCGGGTCAGCCGTCAGCTTAGTCTTCTCGCCCCGTCCCGCGAGGATGCCGCGACCCTGCTCTTCATAGAGAATGCCGCTGTAGGTCTGGCCCGCTTCGAAGTCGGCCTGATAGCCACCGACGCTGGGACCGGTCTCATCCTTGTTCGACTTCACCGTGCTGCGATACTGCATGCCAGAGTTGCCCGCGACGATCCGGTACTGGAAGGTCAACTCGAAGTCGGCCACTTCGCCCGACCAGACTAGGAATGTGTTCTGCGTGATCGGCTTTTCGGCAGTGGTCTTGCCGGTGATCGCCCCATCCTGGACTGACCACAGATCCTTCCGGCCTTCCCAGCCGGTGAGATCCTTGCCATTGAAGAGCTGCTTCTCTTCGGCTTGGACGGAGACCGCCGACAGAGCGAGGACAGCGAGAGCGAACAGCGAGCGACGAATCATGAGTGAGCTCCAGGGAGACGTGTCAGGGACAGCGAAAACAACGAGCCTCATGATATCGCTCATGCCGCCCGCTCGCACCTGGATCGATCCGATGGGCGTGAGTTTCGGGTGTGCCTGAAAAAAGCAGGCAGGGCTTTCCTACGGGGCCATTCCCTGTCCTCAGCCAACAGTCCCCGCGTCTCAGGTGGTCGAGAGGCTTCGGGATGGAATGCCGACTTGGCTGATGCACCCACGTGAGTTTTGGGTTTCGAGTTTTGCCTTCCGATGCCCCCTTGCTATCATCAGGCTTCGTCGATCCGTCTCCCGGTGTGGATCAGCCGGACCGCGACCCAAGATTTCCAGCCTGTTGGTTCACCTCGCATCTGGAGGACATCCCCCATGCCGAATTCCCTTGTCACCACGTCTCGTCGTCAGTTCCTCAAGGCGGGCACGCTGGCCACTGTCGGCGGAACGCTGCTCTCGTCCCTCAGCCCCAGCGCGTTGTATGCGGCGGGCGGTGATACGTTGAGAGTCGGGATCGTCGGCTGCGGCGGACGCGGTTTGGGAGCAGCGGAGCAGGCACTGCGAGCGGACAAGAACGTCAAGCTGGTGGCGATGGGCGATGCCTTTGCCGACAAGCTGGAGCAGGGACTCAAGACCCTGAAGAACATCAAGGAGATCGCCGACAAGATCGCTGTCGACGACGACCACAAGTTCACCGGGTTCGACTGCACCGACAAAGTGTTGGCCTCGGGCGTGGATGTCATTTTGCTCTGCACACCGCCGGGATTTCGGCCGGCTCAGATGAAGGCGGCTGTGGCGGCGGGCGTGCATGTGTTCTGCGAGAAGCCGGTGGCGGTCGATGCTCCGGGGGTGCGGACGGTGATTGAAGCCTGCCAGGTGGCCAAGGAGAAGAACCTCTCCGTCGTGTCGGGCCTCTGCTGGCGGTATCACCCGGCGGTGATGGAAGCCTTTAAGCGGATGCACGATGGTCAGATCGGCAAGATCGTGGCCATGGAGTGCTCCTACAACACCGGCTTCCTCTGGAATCATGGGCGCAAGGAGAACTGGAGCGACATGGAGTACCAGATGCGGAACTGGCTCTATTACACTTGGCTCTCCGGTGACCACATCGTCGAACAGCACATCCACAGCCTCGACAAGCTCGGCTGGGCGATGGGTGACCAACCGCCGATCGCCGCCACGGGAACCGGGGGACGGCAAGTTCGCGTCGAGCCCGCCTTCGGCCACATCTACGACCACTTCGCGATTCAGTACGAGTACGCCGATGGCCTCAAGGGGTTCAGCCGCTGCCGTCAGCAGGGCGGATGCCAGAACGATGTCTCGGATCACTTCTGGGGCACCAACGGCACCTGCCACATTAAGAGCGACAACACGAGCATCGAAGGCCCGAACGCCTGGTCGTATGTGACTCCGGCGGGCCAGGACCACAACATGTACCAATTGGAACATGATGCGTTGTTCGCCAGCATCCGCAACGGGAACCGGATTAACAACGGCGAGTACATGACCAAGAGTACCATGCTGGCGATCCTGGGCCGGATGGCTGCCTATACTGGCAAGCGAATCACCTGGGAAGAGGCGATGAACTCGAAGGAGAAACTCGGACCGGACAAGCTGGAATTCGGCACGGTCCCCTTCCCGGAAGTCGCCATGCCGGGCGTGACCCCGTTCGTGTGAGGCATGTGGGGATCGTTTCCCACTCTGCCCAAGCCCAGGGAAGTCGAGCATACGCTCGACCCTGCCACGTATGACCCCGAAGGGGGGTGAAGGTGATAGTCCAGGGTTGGCGACCGCAGGGATCGCCCCCTGGGAAACAGCACGCCGATGGCCCCCACCCTATCGGGCCACGCCGTGAAGGATTTCGCAGGCACCATGTGTGCCAGGTGGCCAACACGATTCCGGCTCTCCTCGTGGTTCAGGGACTGAGGGAAGAGTTTTACAAAAATATGAGGAGTTGGCTGGCGGAACACCTTCCCGACTCTGATCGAGGGGCAGTCCCCGTGTGACCAGCGTTTCCGGCTGGCGCCTGAAAACACAGCGATTGCGGGAGCGCATCAGCGCGGGAACCATCGGGGCAAGCCCGGTGGCGGGGCTTTTGTCGGACACATCTGTAATCGCTTTTGAAATCGCGATCGTCAAACGCATCAGTCGGGCCGGTGGCTCTGGGGCACGAACGGTCTCCAGACTCTGGCTGAGGCCGTGATTCGGTTTTGCCTCATATTTGAAAAAAGGAGCACTCGGCGATCAAGTCTGCGAGCTATGGTTGCTTGTGGGCGACATGAAAGACAGTCCCCCTCGATCCCCCCGAACCTTTCCCAACGAGTCTTGCGATGGCTACTGATCCTTGGGCACGCCCCACGATGGATGATCTCCGCCTGGTCCTCGAAAGCATTGGCAAGTCCGATGTCGAGCACGAGCGAAATGCCGAGCGCCTGGACCTGTCAGTGCCCGCTGAAATCCAGACGACACGCGGCAACACGATCTCAGCCATGACCCGCGAGATCAGCCGTTTCGGCATCGGCATGCTGCACAAAGGCTATGTGACTCCCGGCAATGTGACCGTGCGGATGGCCAGCGAAACTCGCCAGTTTGAATACCGCGTCAAGCTCGAATGGTGCATGCCTTGCGACAACGGCATGTTCATCAGCGGCGGGCGATTCCTGAGCCAGAAGTCGGTCACGACGTGAGTCCGGTGCGGTCGCTGGGACCACTCCGCCGCTCGCGTCAATTTCGGTCCTGCCCCGTCAGTTCCTTTTCGATCGCATCCGCATGGAAGGCGATCTCCAGGACGCTGCGGCGGACTTCTTCAGCGTCGACGGTGAACCGCGGGTAGCAGTTCTGCATCACGAACCACGGCACCCCATCGATGTCGTGCAGCATCAGCGCCCCGTGCGTGATCACGTCGTTCAGCCGCAGAGCCTTTTCAAAATACTGCGGAACCGCCGGACAGCAGTGGGAGTAGATCTTCAGCACCTTCTCGCGGGCGGCGGTGCCGGTCGACTCGATCCAGACCACTTGATGACGATTCCCGGGGAGCTTGACGTTGAGTTCAAACGCTCCACAGACCGGCTTCCAGAGGACGTGTGGCTCGAAGTCAAACGCCTCGTCGACGAGCGTCTGCAAGTCGGGCAGACCGCCGATGATCGCATCCAGCAAGGCCACCGCTTCGATCCCGCTTTGCGGTCGGTTGTGGGGGCTCTTGTCGAGCATCTGGTTCACCACCTCGGCCATTTCGAGCGGAATGTCCGGTCGGACCAGCCGCAGATTCGGGACCGGCTGCGAAGTGACCGCACCGATGAGGGCGTTCATTCCTGACTCAGAAAACGGGACTCTCCCCGCCAGCATCTGGAACATGCAGACGCCGAGGGCATACACATCGGTCGCCGCCGTCGGCTGGCCGCCTTGGAATAACTCCGGGGCCATATAGTGCGGCGTGCCAGCCGGAAGCAGTTGGGTTCGCTCACCCGGAGTCAGCCGCTTGGCCAGCCCGAAATCGCCGATTTTGGGGACTCCGCTGAGCGTCATCAGCACATTGTCGGGCTTCAGGTCGCGGTGCAAAATCCCCTCGCGGTGGGCTTCTGACAGCCCGCGAGCGATTTCCGCACCGAGGAACAGAATCCGCTCCGTCGGCAACCGGTGGTCGCGAATCAGATGTTGCAGGGATCGGCCCGAGACGTACTCCATGTCGAGGCACTGAAAGCCGTCGATCAGTTCGATGTTATAGACCGACACGATGTTCGGATGCTGCATGGCCGCCATGGCCTGCCCCTCGTGCAGGAAGCGGTCCAGGTACTCCGGGTCTTTGGTAATCAACTCCGGGGCTAGAATCTTCAGCGCCGATTCCCGGTCCAGATGCACATGCCGGGCCAGGAACACGTACCCCATGCCGCCGCGTCCAAGTAGTGACTGAATCTCATAGTCACCCAACTGCCGACCGATCAGTTGAGTCAAGTCGACTGGATCAACTGCTTCCCGGCGCGGTTGACGACTGGCCCACAGGTCCGAACTCTTCCACAGGAAGGTCGGGCCGCTGGAGGTCATCGAGTCCCCTCCCACTGGATGGCCACAACGCGGGCAATTCCGCCGCACATCCGTCGAGCGAAACCGCTCATTGCAGCCGAAGCAGTACAGGAGATCTACCGAGTCCGGTGGGTGTGACATGGTGAGATGAGTGTACTGGAACCGGACATCCACGCGATATCGAGAGTTCGCATGGGAGGCGTTGAAGTGCGTGCATCAGAAAAGTCGGCAACGGTCGGAGATTCACTACGGAGCGACACAGTCGCTCCGTAGTGAATCTCCGACCGCTGCCTGCTTGTGTGACGCACACACGACGCGACTGAATCGGAGCAACTCCGTCAGCGCGGTCCCCACGGCAGGCTCCCACGCCACGGAACGCCACCACGCTTGCCAGGAGATCAGCAGTCGCTGGCTCTCAGCGATGGACTCTTGCCTCTGGGGGGACGCACCCGCATCCCGCACCCACGG
The DNA here is from genome assembly GCA_043743415.1 of Planctomycetota bacterium. Taxonomy (GTDB): domain Bacteria; phylum Planctomycetota; class Planctomycetia; order Planctomycetales; family Planctomycetaceae; genus TH-plancto1. The sequence continues at coordinate 932 of JAYTWO010000409.1, read as the reverse complement.
CTTCAGGCAGACCAGCCGCACATCGAGATCGTGCAGCTCGCCCAGTCGCTCCTGGATCTGCGGAAGAATCCGGTGCAGCGAGAGGAATTTGACCGCCGGGAACATCTCGCACACGCACTCGATGGAGTATCTCAATCGCTTGCCGGAGATGCGAAACTGGTGGAGTTCCGAGGGGCTGGTCGCCTCCGTGGGGAGGGACTCGACAAACTGGAAGAGATTCTCCCGCAACCGGCGAGCAATGAGTCGGCAAGTGCGGTCCTCGGCTCCGCTCCCCTCGCTGGAGCTGACTCGCTCCACATGCTCTGTCCAACGATTCCCTCGAAGTAATTCCCTGACGCACTCGACCAAGCTGACACGCTGCTGCTGCCCCTCGGACTTCAAGACTTTCCGGAAGTCCCGAGCGAACGCCCCCGCCTGCCCCTTCAGCCACTTTCGCAGCACCTCATTGTCGCGAGAGGCGTTCGACAAGTGCCTCACCTCGCGCAGGTGCTTCCGCAGCCACTGCGCCGGATCGGGCAGCAACAGGTCGCGGCAGACTTGCAATGCTGACTCCGCGCGGCGGCACGCGACCCGCAGGTCGTGCAACGCCTCGGAATCCTGGGGGGAATCCCGGAACCGGACCAGCGATGCCCCCACTGAATTCAACCGCTGTGGGATCACCGACAACCATGAAGTTCGATGCTGGGCGAGTGGGGGCATGGACTCTGGTCCCATTCGGCGGTGAGTGAGCGACCGCATAAATTGTAGACAGCGAACTCCGTTCGACGAGGAGCGTTTGTCTGTGGTAGGCCACATTGGGTGCATTTGCCAAATGGCGGTACTCTGCCCTCTCTGCTCCCTCTCACCCGCAACATGTCCACCTCTGAAACGACATCGATCGCGGGGGAGAGGGGGCAGGCAGGAGACCGCGATTTGGCGAATGCACCCGGCCT
>JAYTWO010000408.1:0-19937 GCA_043743415.1 Planctomycetota bacterium | reverse complement strand
TCGTGCAGCGTTTGGTACGCAGCCAGCTTGTCCGCGTCCCAGCCACTCCCCCGACTGACGTCGGAGGCTCGCTCTTCTCTGGCCTTCCAGAACCGCTTGCGATTCCGGCGGATGTACCAGTTCGACAGATCATCGACGAACGCAGCTGCGGCTTGAGTGACGCCGGGAGAATTAAAATTCTCGAACTCGGTGCGGCAGGTGCCGATGAGGACATTGAGGTTCGAGAGAATCCAGCGGTCGATCTCGGGCCGCTCGCTGACCGGAACGCTGCTCAGCGAGGCATCAAACCCGTCGAGGATGGCGTAGTTGACGAAGAACGAATAGCTGTTCCAGAGCGGGATCAGGACTTGCCGCCGCACTTCATCGGCGGGGGTGCTCGTGACCTTGCAGGTGGCCAGCCCTTCCAGCGTCTGCGAGATCGGCCCGTCGACCGTTTGCAACGTCACCGGCTCCTGGCCGTGCCGCGTGCCGAATCGCAAGTCCTGCGCCGGGTTCTGAGCCAGATACAACCACCGCAACGTATCGACGCCGAGCTGTTCCGCAGCCTCTTCGAACCAGATGGCTGTCCCGTCCGACTTGTGCATCGGCTTGCCATCCTCGTTCATCACGAGGCGGTGGCCGAGCAATGTTTTGAACGGGCGTTTCTGAGAGCCGAGAGCCGAGAGACGAGAGTCGAGAGCCAGAGCGCAAGAGTCGTTCGAGCCTGCTGGCTCTCGTCTCTCCTCTCTCGTCTCTTCTCCCTCCTCGTATCCCATCATGGTCGCCAGCGACAGCAGCGAATAGAACCAGTTTCGGAATTGGCCGGGGAAGCATTCGGTGACGAGTTCGGCGGGGAACCAGTCCTGCCATTTGAGGGCGGTTTCGGGATATCGACCGTTGTAGTTCAGCGTCGAGAACGGGACGATTCCGGCGTCGAGCCACGGGTTGCCGACGTCCTCGATGCGTTCGAGGATCTTCCCGGTTTTCAGACTCTTGATCTTGACCTTGTCGATCCACGGACGGTGCGGCGTGTGCCCCTCGAACTCGTCCCAGCCCTCGACGGCGCGCTCCTTCAACTCCGCCAGTGAGCCCATGACATCGAAGTCGGTCGGGTCGTCCGGGTTCACCCAGATCGGCAGCGCCAGACCCCAGAACCGCTTCTTGGAGATCATCCAATCCCGCATCAAGCCCAGCCACTCGACCTCGCGCTCCTGCCCCTGGATCGAGTCGGGCAGCCAAGTGATCGCCCGCGTGACCTCCTTGATCTCCTCCCGCCAGTCCATGTTGATGAACCACTCATCGACCAGCCGGAAGATCAGCTCATCACCCGTTCGCCAGCAGTGCGGATAGATGTGCGGGTAGGTCTCGACGTAGACGAGAAACCCGTTCGCCCTGAGATGCTCGAACACCAAGTCGGCTGTCTTTGGATCAGTGGCGTTCATACCCGTGAATGGGCCGAACCCCGCGCCGAAGTTCGCATCCTCACCGAGTGGGGCGATGATTGCATCACCCCAGGTCATCCCAAGGGTATGGTCCACATCTCCGCAACCGGGGGCAACGTGGACGATGCCGGTGCCTTCACCGGCTGTCACCATAGGAGTCCCCTTGAAGTCGCGACCGCCATCGAGAACTCGGTGGCACCTTGTGGCAGGCCAAAACTTCTTCCCTCGCGAACCAAATGGATCATCGGTAGTCTCACTATCGTATCCTCCAATCAACACTGAAATCCGGTGCAGAACGTCATGTTGGTCGGTGATTACATTCTTGCCATCTCCTTGAGTTTCAGTTGCTGTGAGACCGCTAATCGCGCGACTCCATTTGTTATGGTCAATCAAATCGAAGATGCCCAAATTCTTTAAGAAGTACTCCACTTCTTTCGAGGTATCGAACTGCGGGATGTCGGCTTTGAATTGTCCCGGTCTGACATCATGCAGTACGGTCTGGAGACTTGTCAGGAATTTGATTCCTAGACTAAATCGCTTTGCTGGCGTTACATTCTCAATATATCCAATGAGTTCTCCATCCTCTTCTTCGAACTCGGTATCCGAACCTCGCACGTCATCAATGTGGCTTGTGTACAACTCCAACAAACATTGAAGTTCAAGCTGCGTGGAATCGAACTTCGATGATAAGGGCTTCGCAGATTTTACCGCGTCAACTGCGCTCGCTGCGTGGTAACTCGGAAGCGGTTCATTTTGAACAGCTAGTTCATCAAACGGTCCGGCATACCGCCAGCCGACCATCTCCTTCCCGAGGATCGTCCCTTCGATCTCGTACCCGCCGCTCTCTTTGAAGATCTGGGCGATCGTCTTCAGCTTGGGAGTTTCCTTCGGCCACGCCCACTCGGGGCGCCCGAAGCCTTCCTTGAACTCCTTCTCTAGGCGTTTGAATTCGAGGTTGTCTTTCGCGAAGTAATAGTAGGCCGGTTCGGGATCGCCCTTGACCTTGCCCTTGAGACGCACGTATTCCAAGTCGGGATTGATGGCGGCGGCGACGTTGGAGGTGAGAGTCCAGGGGGTGGTGGTCCAGACGAGGAGGTACTCGCGGAGGTGCTCGGCTCCGTGCCTCCGTGGCTCCGTGGTGAGATCGCTGGACTCGGAGGGCTGACGCCCACCGCTCGCCTGGATCAGAGGGAAACGTACGAAGCATGAGCGGTGCGTCGTCAGCTTGCGGCCATCGGCGATTTCCATCTGCGAGTATGCGCTCCCCGCGCGGCCGCTCCAGGGCATCACGTCGTGGCCTCGGTAGATCTTGCCGCGCTGGTGGCACTTCTTGATGAACGACCAGATCGTCTCGTTGTTCTCGGTGCTGAATGTGAAGTAGCTCCCGCCCCAGACCGGGTTGCCGAGTTGCTCGACCAGCTGCTCCGCTGTGCCGCTGGCGGTGACTCCCTTCGGCGTGGTGATCGTGAGCGGCTGCTCGGTCCCGACCGCCGAGGCCAGCTTCCGCAACTGGTCCGGGTCGTCCCACTCCATCCAGTACCCCAGCCGGATCGACTGCTCGGTCTGTCGGGCGGCGAACTTCAGGACCCGCTTCTTGCACTCCCACACAAACTTGTCGATCCCGTACTCGGCAATCGCGGTCTTCGTCCCGAGGTTCAGCTGCTTCTCGACCTCAACCTCGACCCACAGCCCCTGGCAATCGAACCCGTTCTGGTAGCGGAGTTCCCGCCCGGTCATGGCGAAGTAGCGTTGGAACGTGTCCTTGTACGTGCGGCCCCAAGCGTGGTGGACCCCCATTGGGTTGTTGGCGGTGATCGGTCCGTCGATGAACGACCACTTCGGCTTTCCGGCGTTCTGGGCCTTCAAGCGGTCAAAGATCCGCTGCTGCTGCCAGAATCGCAGGACTTCGTGCTCGCCGGAAACGAACTGGGCTTCATCAACACGTTGGAACATGACCATCCGACCGGGAAGAGACCACTGCTGTCACGAGGCACTCGAAGCCCCGCGACAAGCGGTGTAGTCTCGCAGGTCGCATCCGGCGAGCCAAGCGATGTGCCGGCGGGTGGCCCCCCTCACCCCTTACTCCCCCTCGCAACGTGTTCCCCTGGGAGATGATGTCGCTCGCGGAGGAGAGGGGGCACAGTACCGCCCATTGGCGAATGCACCCGGCAGCGGTCACTCCCCGCAGTCGATCACGACCCGGCAACTCGGCAGACTATCGAGGAACAGCTTCCCGTACCGCTTGGTGCGGATGCGGGGGTCGAGGATCACGACCTGGCCGTGGTCGGTGGCCGTGCGGATCAGGCGGCCGAACCCCTGACGGAGCTTGATGGCGGCTTCGGGAACCTGGTAGTCCATGAACGGGTTGCCGCCGTTCTCCTTGATCCGCTCGACGCGGGCTTCCAACAGCGGGTGGTCCGGGACGCTGAACGGCAGCTTGGTGATGATCACGTTTTGCAGGGCATCACCGGGGACATCGACCCCCTGCCAGAAGCTCTCCGTGCCGAACAGCACCGCCCGCTCTTCCTTCTTAAAGCGGTCGAGCAGTTGCGTCCGGTTTACGCCGTCACCCTGCACCAGCAGCGTCATGTTCTGCTGTACGAACCAGCGGGTCAGGCGGTCGGCACACTGCTTGAGGGACCGGTAACTGGTGAACAGCACGAACGCCCGCCCCTGGGTTTCGAGGACGTGCTTCTGGATGCGCGGGATCAGGGCTTCGTCGTACTTGGCCGATTCCGTCGAGGGGTCGGGCATGTTATCGGCCAGCACCAGCCGCACCTGTTCGCGGAAATTGAACGGGCTGCCCACCTTCAGTTCCGAGGACTGCGTCAGTCCCAATCGCGTCCGCAAGTAACCAAAGTCCTCCTGCCCAACCGTGAGCGTCGCGCTCGTCAGAATGACCGTCGGCACCTTGGCGAACAGCTCGTCCCGCAGCACCGGGCCGACATCGATCGGCGAACTCATCAGCTTCAGACCGCGATCGCGCCCGATCGTTTCGATCCAGTAGACCGCGTCTTCCAGTTCCTGCTTGAGCCATGTCCGGAGCGTCAAGGCCAGCCCGCTCAGCCGCTCTCCCGACGCACGCAACTCGACCTTCTGCTCTTCAGAGGACAGCGTCTCCGCATAGTTGCGGATAATCCGCGCCAGTTCGTTTAGCTCTGGCGAGATCGAGTCCTCGATCGGCAGCGGCGTGCGGACGCGACCATTCGAATTCGCGTTCTCGTCACGCCAAAACCGGACCGCATCGAAGAAGTCGCCCGTCACATAACGCAGCCTCTGCACCAACTTCTGGGCGTCCTGCAACTGGTGATGCAGCAGAATCCCCTTCTGCGATTTGTCGTTGTAGAGCTTGTTGTAGTTGTAGATCAATTGGGAATAGGAGAGCGAGACCCCCAGGTGTGAGCTAGCTACCTCTTCGATGGTGTGAGCCTCGTCGAAGATTGCCACATCGTAGTCGGGCAGGACGCTGGCCCCTTCTCGCCGCAGCGCCAGATCGGAGAAGAACATGGCGTGGTTCACGACCAGGAGGTCGGCGTTCCAGACCCGTCGGCGTGCTCGGTAGTAGAGGCAGTCGTTGTAGGTCGAGCAGCGCTTGCCGAGGCAGTTGCCGCTCTCGCTCTGGACCTCGTCCCAAACTTCTGTGAGCGGGCGGAAGCTGAGGCTGGCCAGACTCCCATCGCCAGTCTCTTTCGCCCACTTTCCGATCTGCTTGAGCTGAGAGTGGGCCTCGCTTTCGAATTGCGACCCGCCGCGTTCCATGGCTCCCTGCATGCGGCGCAAGCTGATGTAGTTCGACCGTCCCTTGACCAGCACGGCCGAGAACTCGACGGGCAGGATCGCATTCAGGAACGGGATGTCCTTGGAGATCAACTGCTCTTGCAGGGCAATGGTGTGCGTGCTGATGACGATGCGGTGTCGCTCGCCGTTAGCCTTGCGAGATTGCGTGGCGGCGAGGATGGCCGGAACGAGATAGGCAAAGCTCTTGCCGACGCCGGTCCCGGCCTCCACGACGAGGTGTTGCTCGGACATCACGGCCTTGGCGACAGCGTGGGCCATCGACAGTTGCTGCGGTCGGCTCTCGTAGCCGGGCATGCGTTGGGCGATCAGTCCCCCATCGCCGAGGACGCCGTTGGGAGTGAGATTCTTGGTCGGTTTCTGATCGGGGGCGTCACTCACTCCGGCGAATCCCGATGAGGCACAGATCGTCTCGAGTGGCGATGTCGGCGGTGAAGCCCTCGACCTCGTTGGTGATCTGCTTGAGCGTGTCTTCCACGGTGCCCAGGGCCTCAGAGACCAGCGTCTCCAATCGGGATCGACCGTAGATATTCTTCTTGTGATTCATGGCTTCGGTGGCCCCATCGGTGAAGGCCACGATGGTGTCCCCCGGAGCGATCTGGATCGACATCTCCTCGTACACGAGGTCGGGAACGATCCCCAGCGGCAGGCTGGCCTGCTCCTTGCCGAACGTGCTGATCGTCCCGTCCTGCGACCGCAGAATCGGCGTCAGATGACCCGCGTTCACCACGCTGAGCATGTGCGTCTTTGGTTCCAGGACCATACACAGGAACGTGATGAACCGGTGCCCCAGTCCGCTCGAGGCGATCTCCGCGTTCAAGCGATTGATCGCTGTCGCCGGATTCGGCGAGGTCAACAACTGCAACCGTGTGGACGAATACAATCGTGCCATCAGCAGGGCTGCGGGCATCCCCTTTCCTGCCACATCCCCGATCGTGATCGCCAACCGACCATCCGGCAGAGGAATGTAATCGAAGTAATCCCCGCCGACGCTCTGCGCGGCTTCGTAGTAGTCGCCAAAAATGTAGCCCGACAGCTTGGGACGGGACTTGGGGAGGAAGCCCAGTTGGACCTGCCGGGCGAACCCCATGTCGCGTTCGATGGCCCGGCGCTCAAGAGACTCCTCGTGCAGGCGGGCATTCTGGATCGCCAGACTGGCCTGCATTGACAGGCTCTCCAACAGGTCGAGGTCGTCGTCATCGAACGACTGCGTCTCGCTACGGCTGACAATCTGGATCACGCCGAGCGGCTCTTCCTCCTCGTTCAGTAGTGGCACGCACATCATCGAGCGGACCCCCATGCGGGCCAGGCTCGTGCTCTTCTTGAATCGCGAATCGTCGGTGATGTTCGCGCTGAGGATCGACTCGCCGGTCTTCATCACATACCGCACAACGGTCATGCTGACCGCCACCGCGTCGGCCTGCCGCCCCCCGCGTGCCTGGGTCGCCTTCACCTTCAGCTTGTTCGAGTCGGAGTCCTTGAGCAGTACGAACCCCTGGTCCGCCAGCGGGAAGATATTGAACAACGTTCCCAGCAACTTCGGCAGTACCGCGTCGACTTCGAGTTGTCCCCCCAGGGCGCGGGCGATCTCCATGATGCCGCGCAGCTTGACCTCGGGACGGGCAATGGTTCGCGAGTCGTTGGGCTTGGGGAGTTCGGCCTTCCGTCGAACATTCGAAGCAGACTCGAACTCGGGTTCGATGTAAGACTCCGGGAGGATGAAGATCCGGCTCTCGTCGATCGAATCGAACTCCACACCGGACGGGCCATCGACTCCCAACGGGTCGTTCTCTTTCCGGATCGGGATCTCGATGTTGGAGGCCGAGGCGTGGAGATCGATGCGAATGGTCGCGTCGCAGATGCGGATCAGATCCCCATCCTTCAGTTCTTGCCGCCCCTCAATGAGTTCCTCATTGAGATAGGTGCCGTTACGGCTGCGCATGTCTTCCAGAAAGTACGAACCGTGACTTTCCAGGATCTGCGCGTGCTGGCGACTGATGGCCGCGTTATCGAGGATCACCTCGCATTCCGGGTGCCGACCCATAATCGTGCATTCCCGAACGATCGGGTACGCCGGAGTCCTGGACTCACCACAAATGACTTGCAGAACCGCCACGGGGAATGTTTCCGAAAGTTCCAGGGAACTGAAGCGTCTCAACTCATCGGGATGCGGCAGTGTACCCAGTCAGTGGGAAAGGGGTCAAACGGCAGGTCTGTTTCATGAGGGCCACTCCCCGCTGTCCTGTGATCCGAATATTTCCCAGTTGCATTCCCGAACAGAATCGGGTACTAATCGCCCGTTCACTATTGCGAGCTTCGCTCAGGATGAGCTGGGCTGGGGCTGTCACCCCTTCGCCCTGAGGCTCTCGCTCACGGATTCACCTCCCGAAGAACATCTCCCAAGGATCGAAACATGGCCAAGGCCAAAGCCTCTCGCGACGCAGCTTCCGAAAAGAAGAGCGAGAACCCGGATTTGAACAGCGCCCTCGGGCAGATCGAAAAGAGCTTCGGAGTCGGCTCGATCATGCGTCTGTCCGACCCCTCGCATGTGGCGATCGAGGGGATCTCGACGGGGTCGCTGTCGCTCGACTTGGCGCTGGGATCGAGTGGATTCCCTCGCGGGCGCATCATTGAACTGTTCGGCCCGGAGTCGAGCGGCAAGACGACCCTCGCCTTGCATGTCATCGCCAACGCTCAGAAGTCGGGCGGGATTGCGGCCTTCATCGATGCGGAACATGCCCTCGATCCGGGCTGGGCCAAGCGGCTGGGCGTCAATATTGAAGAGCTGCTCGTCAGCCAGCCAAGTTACGGGGAAGAGGCCCTGCAGATCGCCGAGATGCTCATCAAGTCCAACGCGGTCGACGTGATCGTGATCGACTCGGTGGCCGCTCTCGTGCCCAAGGCGGAACTCGACGGCGAGATCGGGGACAAGCACATCGGCCTGCAAGCCCGCATGATGAGCCAGGCCATGCGCAAGCTGACCGGAGTGATTTCCAAGGCCAAGACCTGCGTGATCTTCATCAACCAGATTCGCGAGAAGATCGGCGTGATGTTCGGCAGCCCGGAGACGACGCCGGGCGGACGGGCGCTCAAGTTCTACGCCTCCTGCCGGGCCGATGTCCGCAAGATCGCCACTCTCAACGACGGGGATCAGCCGATCGGCATTCGCATGAAGGTCAAAGTCGTCAAAAACAAGGTCGCCCCCCCATTCCGCGTGGCCGAGTTCGACATGCTCGGCAGCCGGGGCATCAGCCTGGAAGGAGATGTCCTCGACATGGCGGTCCTGGCCGGATTCGTGAACAAGAGCGGCTCGTGGTACGTCCACGGCGACAAAAAGATCGGTCAAGGCCGCGAAAAGGCCCGCACCTACCTCGAAGAAAACCCCGCCGCTCTGGCCGAACTCAAGGGCCAGATTCTCGCTGCCAGGGCCAGCGGCGACCTCCCTCCCCCGCCCACCGCCAGCGCGGATGAGTAGCCGATTGTGGCACGACGCTCCGCGTCGTGGATTTCGAAGCGGAGTGTTGAAAGGATGGATGTCCTGGTCCGTCGCGGGTTCACGCGGGTTCTGCATCCTGACGCCCGCCGGTGAGTCGTGTCGCTTGGAATCCTGCATCTCGATGCGGCAACTTGGCGACACCAGGAGATCTGCCAAGGTGGCGGCTTGGCCTGATTTTGGATTCGCATTCGAAATTCCTGCAACAGTCGAGGGAGTCGCCACGTCATAATGACGCGGCACCTGCGGGTGAGAGCGCGAACCCCATCGCTGGGTTCCGGTCCGGTCGTCAACAGGGGATTATCATGCAACGACTTCTAGCGTTTTGTGTCGGACTGTGCGTATTGGCCTTCGCCCAAGTGGCCGGGGCTCAAGGATTTCTCATCAGTAACGACCACTCGCACCGATTGCCTCGCCCGTGGTCGTCGCCGACTCCCGATCCGTCGGTGCTGACCTGCCAGGTCAAGGAACTCTCCATCCAGGCCCGCCTTAAGGATCAAGTCGCCCAGGTGCAGGTCTCACAGACCTTCCTCAACACCGGTTCGCGACAGCTGGAAGCCCAGTTCGTGTTCCCGCTCCCGTATGACGGAGCGATCGACAAGCTGACCCTGATGGTGGATGGCCAGGAATACCCGGCCCAACTGCTCTCGAAGGAGGACGCTCGCGCCCGGTACGAGGCGATCGTCCGCTCCTCGAAAGATCCCGCCCTGCTCGAATGGATGGGGCAGGGGCTGTTCCAGACGAGCGTGTTTCCGGTTCCGGCGGGCCAGACGCGAACGGTCACGCTGCACTACAACCAGTTGCTGCGGAAGGACCGGGGCGTGACCGACTTCCTGTTCCCGCTGAGTACCGCCAAGTACACGACCAAGCCGCTGGAAAAACTCGACGTGCAGGTCTCGATCGACTCGACGATCTCGATCCGCAACGTCTATAGCCCCTCGCACGCCATCACCATCGATCGCCCGGACGAGGACCACGCGGTCGTCAAGTTCTCGGCCACGAACACCGTGCCGAGTAGCGACTTCCGACTGTTCTTCGATGTGAATCCGGAGAAGCTCGGCACGAGCCTGCTGAGCTATCGGCCGAATGCGAATGAGGATGGGTACTTCCTGCTCCTCACCACGCCGCAGGTTCCGAAGCAGAACGAGCAAATGCCGAAGACGGTGCTGTTCGTCGTCGACAAGTCCGGCAGTATGCAGGGCGAAAAGATCGAGCAGGCCAAGTCCGCGATCAAGTTCGTGCTGAACAACCTCAAAGAAGGCGACACATTCAACATTGTGGCCTACGACACCGCGGTCGAGACGTTCCGGCCCGAGTTGGAGCGGTTCAACGAGGAGACCCGCAAGCAGGCGACCGGGTATGTGAACGGTCTCTTCGCGGGCGGCGGGACCAACATCAACGACGCCCTCAAGGCAGCCCTGGAGCAGATCAAAGACAAGTCCCGCCCGACGTTCGTGCTGTTCACGACCGACGGGTTGCCCACGGTCGGCGAACGCAGCGAGCCGAAGATCGCGGAAACCGCCCGCAATGCCAACAAGGTCGGAGCCCGCATGTTGAACTTTGGCGTCGGCTACGACGTGAATAGCCGACTGCTCGACCGGCTGGCCCGAGAGCATTCGGGGGCCAGTGAGTATGTTCGCCCCAACGAGGACATCGAGACCCACGTCAGCCGGGTCTACAGTAAGATCTCCGCCCCGGTCCTGGCCGATGTCGAGGTGAAGTTCGAGTTCGACATGGTCGCCACCGAAGCCGGTCCGCCGGTCAACCGCATCTATCCGTCGGGCAAGTTCGACCTCTTCGCCGGTGAGCAGGTCGTCATCGTCGGGCGCTACCGCCACTCGGGCGTGGCCAAGGTCGTCGTCAGTGGCCATGTCGGCGAGCAGACCTCCAAGTTCGACTTCCCCGTCGACTTCGCCCAGCCTGCGGCCAACTCCAGCTACGGCTTCGTCGAGAAGCTGTGGGCCATGCGGCGGATCGGAGAGATCATTGACCAGTTGGACTTGAACGGGCGAAACGAGGAGTTGGTCCGGGAACTGGTGCTGCTCTCGACAAAGCATGGCATCCTGACGCCGTACACATCGTTCCTGGCGGATGAGACCTCGCGGCCCACACTGGCCCGCGACTCGGATGCCTTCCGCAGTAACGCGCGCGGTGCGGACCGCCGACTCGGAGACCTGGATCAGGCGGAGGGTCGCGAGGGCGTCGCCCAGCGGGCCGGAAAGCAGGCGTTTAAGAACCAGTCGAACCTCGCCACTCCGGACGCCCCAGCTCCCGGTGCGGGTCCAGCGGCAACCCCCACCGCGTCCGGTGCGGCCACCTACTTCGACTCCAAGTCGGACAAAGCCGTCGTGACATCCACGGTTCGGCAAGCCGGGAACCAGACCGCCTACAAACGCGGCAAGCAGATCGTCACGCCGGAGACCGCCGACCTCGACCTCGTGAAGGACAAGGCGAAGATTATCACGATCCAGCGGTACACCAAGGAGTACTTCGACCTCGTGGCCAAGAACACCGCCGACGACAACCAGATCATGACCCAGCAAGCCGACGACGAGGAACTCCTCGTCAACTTCCGGGGCCAGGCGTATCTGATTCAGTAGTCGCCTGTTCAGAACTTTGATCCCCGAGGACGGCCTGGAAAGGCCGTCCGACTTGGTACGGTGTCCGGCCTCGTCTCTTGGATCGCCACAGACTCCCGGTTAGCATCGGCGTATCGTCCACTGTCGGGAGTGTCGTCTGTCGTACCACGACAGACGACACTTGCATCGCCACCGGGGAAGCTACGCCATGCTGTCGACTCAGAACATTCGGTTCACCGCGACCCGGTTCCGCTGGAGACCGCATCTGGTTCGACTTCTCAGTGGTCTGGTGGCCATCGGCCTGATCGTGAGCGGCCTGCGTGCCGACGATCCAACGCTCACCTGCCACCTCACTGTCCGCAAGCTCCCCGACGCGGCGACGAGTGTGGCCTTCTCTCCCAAGAGCGATCTCCTCGCTGTCGGCAGTTACGAGACCGTCGAACTCTGGAACCTCACCGAGAAGTCCAAAGTCGGCTCCCTCCCCGTCAAGAGCGGGTTCGCCCGCAGCCTGGCCTTCTCCCCGGATGGCACCCAACTGGCGATCGGCGGGTATCAGAAGATCCACCTGTATGCGGTCGAGTCCCGCTCACTCGTGCGCGACATCAAGGGGCATCGCGGCTACGTGACCGCCGTTGTGTGGAACGCAGCGGGAGATCGGCTCTACTCGGCCAGCGAAGACAAGACCGTTCGCACTTGGGTCGCCTCCGACGGAACCGAACAGACCCAGTTCAAGGACTTCCCCGCTCCGGTCATGGGGTTATCACTCTCACCGGATGGAATGCTCCTCGCGGTCGCTGGCGGGGACGAGACCCAGTTGACCAAGCCGGGGTTTGCCCAGTTGCGAAAGGTCACGGGCGAGATCGTCCACGAACTCGCCGCTCCGAAGCGACCCGCGACCGACATCGCCTTCACTCCGAATGGGAAACAGGTCGTGCTGACCGGTTTCGATGAGCAGGCTCACCAGTTCTCCGTCGACACCGGAGCGCTGGTCGGCGACCACACCGGGCATGGCCGCCCCACGAACAGCGTGGCGTTCGCCGCGCAAGGTACGCTGGCTCTCACCGCCTCCGGGGGACGATTCAAGGGGAAGAATGAACTTCATGTGTGGTCGCTGGCTGACCGCATGACTGTCACGATCCTCGAACCCGCTGAGGCACGCCTGACCCGGATCGCGGTCTCCCCGGATGGCCACTGGCTGGCGATTGCAGCTGCCGACAAGAACGCCACGGTCTGGGATCTCTCCGCGTTGACCACTCCCGCCACTCCACCCGCCGCCCCCGCTGAGGATCAGCAGCCGATGACCGCCCTCTCCCCCTCCCAGAAGCTGCAATTCACGGCCGCTGAGGGAACATCGATGAAGCGGATCGGGATCATTGGGCTGGACACTTCACATGCGATTGCGTTCACGAAGACATTCAACGCCGACCCGCCGAATCCCGCGTTGGCTGGGATGCGAGTCACCGTGGCCTACCCCCACGGCAGCCGCGACATCGAAGGCTCGGTCAGTCGCATCCCGGGCTACACCGCAGAGGTGCAGAAGCTGGGCGTGACGGTGGTCGACTCCCTCCCCGCACTGTTGGAGCAGGTCGACTTCGTGCTGCTGGAGACCAACGACGGACGGCCGCACCTGGAGCAGGCACTGGCGGTCTTCCAAGCGGGCAAGCCGGTCTTCATCGATAAGCCCGTGGCCGGTTCACTCGAAGATGCTGTCTGCATCTATGAGGCCGCGAAGCACTACAAGGTGCCGGTCTTCTCGTCGTCCTCACTCCGCTTCATGGAGGACGCCCAAGCGGCCCGCAACGGGTCATGCGGAAAGGTACTCGGCTGCGATACGTTCAGCCCCTGCTCCCTGGAGAAGACGCACCCGGATCTATTCTGGTACGGCATCCACGGGGTCGAGATCCTCTACACGGTGATGGGACCGGGTTGCCAGACCGTGAACCGCAGTTCGACTCCGGACGCCGATGTGGTGATGGGAACCTGGGAAACGGGCCGCATCGGCACCTTTCGGGGGATGCGCGGGGGGAAGTCCGGCTACGGCGGAAATGTCTTTGGAGCCGACAAGTACCTGTCGCTGGCGAACTTCAAGGGGTACGACCCGCTGGTGCTGGCCATTGGTAAGTTCTTCTCGACGGGCGAGACACCCGTGACGGAAGCCGAGACGCTGGAGATCTACGCCTTCATGGAGGCTGCCGACGAAAGCAAACGTCAAAGCGGAGCGACGGTCTCGGTGCCCGCGACGCTGGACAAGGCCCGTGCAGCGGCCAAGATCCGGCTCGAAGGGTTGTTGAAATAGTGATCGCGATCACGCCGTGCGAGGTTGCCGCTGGACCGCGATCGCGGTCGCGGTCGCATAGGCCCGGCAGTGCGAAATCGTAATCAGGATCTCGTCGATCCCCATCTTCCGGGCGAACTCAGCGGTCGTCCCGGAGAGTTGAATGGTCGGCTGCCCGCTGCGCTGGGAGACGACCTCAATGTCAGTCCAGCCGATCCCCTTCGTGAACCCGGTGCCGAGGGTCTTCATGACGGCCTCCTTCGCAGCCCAGCGTCCGGCGTAATGCTGCAAGGCGGCCTTGCGCTGCTGGCAGTAGCGGATCTCCTGCTCGGTGAAGACCCGCTGCAGGAACAGTTCCCCGTGTCGTTCGATCATCTCGCCGATGCGGGGGACTTCGATGATGTCGGTGCCAAGGCCAATAATCATGCGGGCGGAGTCGGGAAGGCGAGGAGACGGGGTATGACGGATTCTAAGCGTTACGACTCAGGATTCATAACTTTGCACGCGACGCCAATCGTCGAGGGTGCATTCGCCAGATGGCGGTCCCTATCGTCTCTGCTCCCTCTCCCCCACAATCGGCATCACTTTGGGAGTGGACTTCGCTCGCGGGGGAGAAGGCGGGGGAGAGGGGGCCGGATACCGCCAATGGACGAATGCACCCAATCGTCGTTGGCACAACACCGCCTTCGCCTCCATGCAGGAGTAGGACAACGGCATCTGACTGTTGCTTCCGCGATGCGTGAGGTATGACACCTCACGTCCGGTCGTTGACCACTCTCGGCACGGCGAGTCGGCTCACGAGACGCCCGATCCCGTGTGAACTCTTACTCAGACTCCGAGCCCCTCATGCAGACCATCCTCGTCACCGGCGGTTGCGGATTCATCGGTTCCAACTTTGTCCGCATGGAGCTGACCCAGCATCCCGAGCTGATGGTCATCAATGTCGACAAGCTGACCTATGCCGGGAATCCGGAGAACCTGGCCGACCTCGAAGGGAACCCTCGCTATCGGTTCGAAAAGGTCGACATCTGCGACCGGGCCGAGGTCGAACGCGTCCTGGCCAGCACCCCGATCGATGCCGTCCTGAACTTCGCCGCGGAGAGCCACGTCGACCGCAGCATCCTCGACAGCGGGCCGTTCATCACGACCAACATCATCGGCACTCAGACGCTGCTCGATGCCTGCCGCAAGTTCCAGATCCCCCGCTATGTACAGGTCTCGACCGATGAGGTCTACGGCTCACTCGGGGCCACGGGACTGTTCACGGAAGACACCCCCCTCGCC
Organism: Planctomycetota bacterium; assembly: GCA_043743415.1. Taxonomy (GTDB): domain Bacteria; phylum Planctomycetota; class Planctomycetia; order Planctomycetales; family Planctomycetaceae; genus TH-plancto1. The sequence goes on along the minus strand of JAYTWO010000408.1, from coordinate 5,090 downwards.
CCCAACAGCCCCTACTCCGCGTCCAAGACCTCAGCTGACCTGCTGGTCCGGGCGTACTACCACACGTACCACTTTCCGGGGATCACGACCCGCTGTTCGAACAACTACGGACCGTATCAGTTCCCGGAGAAGCTGATCCCGCTGTTCATTTCCAACTTGCTGGCCGACCAGCAGGTGCCGGTGTACGGAGCGGGGACGAACGTGCGCGATTGGATTCACGTCCTCGATCATTGCCGGGGGATCGACGCCGCTCTCCGCCGGGGGCGCATCGGCGAGGTCTACAACTTTGGCGGTCGCTGCGAGATGACGAACATCGCCCTGACGAAGCGGCTGCTGCAGATGCTCGGCAAGCCCGAGAGTCTGATTCGCTACGTCGCCGATCGACCGGGACACGACCAGCGATATGCGATTGATTGCAGCAAAGCGGAAGCGGAACTCGACTGGTCCCCGCAGGTGACGTTCGACCAGGGGCTGCAAGAGACGATCGACTGGTATCTCTCGCACCAGGAGTGGGTCCAACGCATCCGCTCAGGGGACTATCTGAAGTATTATACGGAGCAGTACGGGAAGCGACTCGGTTCGCAATGACTCGAATGCAAACGCAAAGCCCTGGGGTTGCGACCCCAGGGCTTTCTGCGTTGGATCGCACGGAGTTCAGCGGGCGCTGATATCGCCCTGGACACGCTTGCGAATATCCGTCTCGAGCCGACCGAAGACCTGCTCATGCCGCTGGACAGTGGCGGTCAGCAGGGCAGCCAACCGCTTGGCGGTGAAGTGGTTCAGGATCACCCGCTGCGCGACGCGGATCTTCTGGACGGGTGCCCCCATCGGATTCGGATTGAGAGCGAGATCGAGAATCACTTCTTCCGGCGTGCTGGAGACTCGGCACAGATTCGAGTACAGGCCATCGACCCCGGTGTCGTCGAGTTCGATGCGAACTCCGGCTTCGGGTTGATCCTGCGGTGCATTCAGAATGTTGTCAGCCATGGGAACCTCGGGGTGAGAGAGTGGGGAACTGAGTTGCACTGTATAACACGGGAGTCACTGGCCTCCAAGTGGTTCTGAACTGATTCTGAACCGGTCCTCGATCAGCAGGCATGAATCGGCAAGCTGCGTAAACTTGATGAAGATCTTTCGGCGTCCCGGTGTTTTCGAAACCTGCCCGCTTCTGCCGGGTTAAACCCCGAGTTGGTCAGCGAACTGGCACAGCTCACTCGGTTCCATTTTGGAGATCATGCGATGCGGTCATTCTGTTTCGGCCTGCTGGCCCTGTGTCTGTGGACGGGTCTGCTCAACGCGGATGACCGGTTGGCGGTGGCGTACGATCCACTGGCCCAACTGCGAACCGAGAAGGTTGTTCAGCTCGACCTGACCATCCAGGACGCGATGCGGAATCGGGAGATCCCAATCCGGGTCTATCGCTGCGGAGTGGTCAAATCGGCACCGGTGATCCTGTTCAGCCACGGGCTGGGCGGGTCGCGCGAAATGGGTCTCTACCTCGGCGAACATTGGGCCGCGCGGGGCTACATCGCTGTGTTCCTCCAGCATCCGGGGAGCGATACGTCTGTCTGGAAGGGAAAACGTCCAGCCCAAGTGATGGCCGCCATGAAGGAAGCCGCCAATGGGGAGAACTTCCTGCTCCGCGCGAAGGATGTTCCCGCTGTCATCGATCAACTGCAGGTCTGGAACAAAGATTCGAAGCATGAACTGTTCGGGGCTTTCCATCTGGAACAGATCGGCATGTCGGGCCATTCCTTCGGAGCCGTGACCACTCAAGCCGTGAGCGGGCAGAGCACGGCACGCGGGAACTTCAATATGACCGATCCACGGATTAAGGCCGCACTCCCCATGAGCCCCAGCAGCCCGGCTCTGGGAGATCCCGCGTCCGCATTCAGCAAGGTGAGCATTCCCTGGCTGCTGATGACCGGTACGAAAGATGTGTCGATCATGGGGGGGCAGACGCTGGAGACACGACGATTGGTGTATCCCGCACTTCCGCCCGGTGGCAAGTATGAACTGGTCCTCGACAAGGCGGAACACTCCGTCTTTACCGACCGGTCACTGCCGGGGGAAAAGCACCAGCGGAACCCGAATCACCACCGCGTCATCCTGGCCCTGAGTACCGCGTTCTGGGATGCGTACTTGAAGGGGGATGAGCGGGCCAAACAGTGGCTCGATGGGGACGGGCCACGGACCGTGCTGGAGGAGAAGGATCTGTGGCAGAGGAAGTAGCTGAGGGAAATTCGAAGCACGAAATTCGAAAGGGGGCGGCGCTTCATCCCGCCATCCAGCACCGTAGGGTGGGACAAGCTCGCTTTGGAGCGCAGGCCCACCATGTGCGATGTGGTCTGGTGGGCGATGGTGGGCCTGCGCCCAAAGCGGCTTGTCCCACCCTACCTGACTGGGGGAGAGTCGAAGCACGCCATTCGAAATTCGAACGGAGTGGACATCTCATCCCTCCATCGAGGCCCCCGCTGTCGAGGAGGTTTCGTCGCATGCCAACTGCCGACGGTGTACAACATCCGGTGTCTTGTCTGGGCATGACCGTCTCATCCCCACCCACTTCCCCCGAGAGGAACTCTCCATGCGAATCGCTTCCCACTGGCGTCTGGCCACCCTGCTCATCTCCCTCTGTTCCCTGTCTGGCCTGGCGCTGGCTGAGGACAAGGTCGTGCCCGACAAGGTCGGCCTGTGGAATGGCCACGCCGCCCTCGGTGATGGAAAGGTTCAGGAGACCGAAGTCTTCATCACCGTCCACCGTCCTGCGAAGCCCAACGGCACAGCGGTCGTGATCTGCCCCGGCGGTGGATACGGGGGTCTCGTCACGGGGGCCGAGGGCCACGGCATTGCCGCCTGGCTCAACGGACATGGCATCACTGGCGTGGTTCTGGAGTACCGGATGCCAGCCGGGCGGCATGCGGTGCCGCTGCTCGATGCCCAGCGGGCGATCCGCACCGTGCGAACGAATGCCAAAGCCTGGAGCCTCGATCCCGCCCGCATCGGCATCATGGGCTTCTCGGCCGGTGGTCATCTCGCCTCCACAGCCGCCACGCACTTCGACGCCGGAAAGCCCGAAGCCACTGACGCCGTTGATCGAGTCAGTTGCCGTCCGGACTTTGCGATCCTCGTCTATCCGGTGATCTCGATGGGGGAACTGACCCATGGCGGATCGAGGAACAATCTGCTGGGGAAGGATCCCTCGGCGGAGTTGATTGAGCTGTACTCGAATGAGAAGCAGGTCACGGACAAAACGCCACCGACGTTTCTGGCTCACCCCTTGGATGACACCGTCGTCGTACCCGCCAACAGCCGGTCGTTCTACGAAGCGTTGCAGGCTCACAAAGTTCCGAGCCAGTACCTCGAGCTCGCCTCCGGTGGGCACGGCCTGAACGGGTACAAGGGGCCGATGTGGGACGCCTGGCAGACGCAGTCGCTGGAGTGGCTCACGGAGTTGAAGCTGCTGCCGGTGGCGGGGAAAGAGTGATCCGAAAAGCAGCGACCGACTCTCATCAAGTGAATCGCATCGTGGCAGGAATGAGTAACACGCCAACGCATGAACTTCTCATCGAGCGCGTCCGCCACGAGGTGAATCTCAGACGCAGAGCGACAGGGTGATGTCGTTCGACCTCTCACATTTCCCCTGCGGGAGACTCCGTGCGGATCTCATCCAAAGAGATGACTGCCGCATGCCGTGGTCGCTCTTCGATCCGGGGACACTCCTGATCGATGCGTCGATCAGGAGTGATCTCCATGGGGCAGCGCTTGCCAGTGATGAAGGCTTGTTGTGGTCTCGCGATGGCATGTCTCGATGCTCGCTGTCATCGATCACGATGCAGCCCATCGACTCGTGAAGATGAACGCTAATGAACGCTGTTGGAGAGAGGGCACCAGTGTTTGCATCGCGCGTCAGCAAGACGCGATGAGAGCGATGATGAGGGTCCGCGCGGTTTGCAGTTTTGTCCCACATCTAGAGATTGTGCAGAAAGTGTCAAGAATAGGGTTGCATGCATCCACAGTTTTCATACCATTTGCCGCATGTGATGTTTGAACACGAAAGTTGGTGGTCGGTGGAAGGACCAATCACCATCAGTCGGGTTCAAGCGAACTGGTCATGGTAGACCAGTTCAACTCAACCGTGTCGTCCTCGTCGATCACAAGCTCCCGGTAGCCGCGGCAGGACAACACACAGGTTCTCTTGGAAGGACGAGACTCATGGCTAAGAAGGCAGCAGCGAAGAAGGCAGCAGCAAAGCCTGCAGCAGCACCAGCGAAGAAGTCGGCTGCGAAGAAGGCTGCGAAGAAGAAGTAATTCTGACTCGCAAGACTGAATTCGAACGGATGGCTGGGTTCTCTCAGCCATCCGTTTTCTTTTTGGGTAAGCACACAATCCGAAGCACGAAGTACAAGCTGCAGCCACCACTCACCACTCACCACTCACCACTCACCACTCACCACTCACCACTCACCACTCACCACTCCATACATCCCATACAAAACGACCTCTTACCCAACTGATCGAGCCGTACCAAATGGCTCCCGTGGCATCCCCTTCAGACGCTTCTTAGAAAACCGACTCACGATCCGTCGCGGTCCCCATCACTTCCAAACTGCGTGCTAGAGTTGGCTCGAACTCCCCTTGAATGGTGCGGCATTGGCCTCTCCCTCAACGCGAGTCAGCCAACTACACCACGAATCGACCGGAAGGAGGGAAGCATGGGTTTCCTCACGCGACTGACCAAGGACGCCTTCCGCGATGGATCGCTCACCAAGCCTCGCAGTGCTTTCGACACCGCGACCACCAAGCAGCTCGAAGAGCACCTGCGGATTGCCCGCTACGGGAGCTTCCTGCTGACCGATGCGGTCCGTCCGTCGATCGACTTACCGGTCATCCCGAGTGCCGGATGGCGACGCGACACGTACCGCGATCCCGAAACCGGAACTAAGATCCCGGTCATCATGGCCGCCCAAACTAAGGAGCGGCTGTTCGATTTGTTCATCGATCTGTTGGAGCCGTTGGGCCAAGAGGTCAACGTGGTTTTGGAGACCAGCCACGCGGACGAGCATGACGGGCATGTCGACATCTATCGCGAG
>JAYTWO010000407.1:0-12124 GCA_043743415.1 Planctomycetota bacterium | reverse complement strand
GTCACGTTGCGTTGGACGAGGATCTCTTCCAGCTTCTTACGGTCGGTTTTGGCCGGGTGAATCCAGGCGGTGACCAGACCGGTTTTGAAGCTGGCGGTGGCTTGCTCGACGCCATCCAGTTTGTAGACGATCTCGTAGGCTCCCAGTGAACACGCTTTGCAGTCGAGGCCCACGACGGGGATCTCGATGAACTGCAACTGCTCGCGCGGAGTGGTGCAGAGGGGCTTGATGCCGAACGTGTGGCGCGAGGCATTTCGCAGCTGGTTGTCGAACTGCTCGACGGTCTTCTCGGGAGTGGCGTTGTTAAACACTTTGGCCGGGTCGTAGCGGAAGACGGCCTCGGCGGTGGCGTAGTCGACGCTGACGAGTTCGATATTGGTGAGCTGTTTGGCGGCCTTGTGCAGGTCTTCAACGCGCTCGGGGCAGAACAGGCCGGTGACCTGGTGCTTGACCTCTTGCGGGGCAGCGGGCTTGTCCTCAGCGAAGGTGAGCGTCGAAGCGAGGAGCCAAGCGACGAGTGTCAGGTAGGTTCGAAAGAACTGTGGAGTCGGCATGGGATGTCGGATGCGAATGGGGTGAGTGGGATCGGCTTCCCGCCTGTCATTGGAATCGTCAAACAATGAGAGTCGTCTTTCGTACCGCGAAAGAACGTCCTTTCGCGGTGCGAAAGGCGACAATATCGGCGGAGCGAAAGGCGACCCTCCAGGCAGGTGAATGCGTGCGTCGAGAGGACAGGCGGGAAGCCGATCTCACGAGTTACTTGGTCTGGAACAGCGGGCTTTGGACGAGTTCGTGAACGAGCGTCCGCACCCCGCCTTGTTGGGTCTGTGTGCGGGTGACGATGGCCTCAATCGCCTCGCGGTCGCTGAACCCGATCTCGCGACCGGTCGAGTAGATGGCCAGTTGCTGGGTGAGGTTCTGGAGCAGCAACTCGGGATCGGCGGCGATGAGGGCCTGGAACTCGCGGATGTCCTTAAAGGTCCGCTCATCGGGCAGCACACCACTCGGGTCGACGACCGGCCCCAGCTTGAACCCGAGGCCGATGAACGGGTCGATCAAGCCGCGCTCGGCGGGCAGCCCCTCACCGATCGAACGGTAACGAGTGCGATATCCGCCGATGACATCGAACGACTCCAGCGCGAACCCCGGCGGGTCGAGCTTGGCATGGCACGAGGCACACGCCTGGTTCGAGCGGTGCTTGTCGAGTTGCTCGCGGATCGTCGTCGTCCCACGTACATCGGGCTCCACAGCGGCGGTGTTGGGCGGCGGCGGTTCGGGAGGCTGGCCCAGAAGACGGTCCATCACGAACGCCCCGCGCGGCACGGGCGAGGTGGTGGTCCCATTGGCGGTGACCTTCAGAATGGCGGCCTGCGTGAGGAAGCCCCCGCGTGGGCAATCGGGCGGAAGGGCCACGCGGCGGATCTGCGAGCCGCTCACACCGGGGATGCCGTAGTGGACCGCCAGCTTCTCGTTGAGCATCACGAAGTCGGACTTCACCAAGGTACTCGCATCGAGATTGCGTTCGAGCAACTCCCGGAAGTAGGCCCGCGTTTCGGAGACCATCGAGTCCTGCAAGTATGGGTTGAACTCGGGATACAACGTGCGGTCCGGATCGTTGGCCGCGATCTGCCGCAGCTTGAGCCACTGGCCGAGGAAGTCCTCGATAAAGCGTTGCGACTTCGGGGACTTCAGCAGGCGTTCGACCTCGGCTTTGAGAACCTCTGGCTCATGCAGCTTCTTGGCGGCGGCGAGTTCGAGGAGTTGCGGATCGGGTGCCGAGTTCCAGAGGAAGTAGGAGAGGCGACACGCGAGGGCATCGTCGTCGAGTGGCCCGGCTGGCTCGATGTGATACAAGAAGTCCGGCGAGCAGAGCGCCGCCCGATACGCATAGCGCAGGGCGGACTCGAAGCAATCGCCCGCCTTCAGTCGCTGATCGACCAGCGCTATGTAAGCGGCCCGGACCTCGGCGTCGACCGGTCGGCGGAAGGCTCGCGGCAGGAACCGGGCGAGGAGTCGATCGGCGTCCTCCAACGGTTTATCACTCTGAATGGTGAATAGCCCCTGATCGGGATCGGGCCGGTTCTTCCCACTCAGTTGTCGCACGCGGTTGCGAACCGGCGGGCGAACAGCGGGATTCGCCTCGGGCTTGAACTCGACGAGTGGCAGTTCATCGAACAACACCTTGTGACCGACCGGAGGCCAGACGGTATGTAGTGGGCCTTCGACATCGAGCCAGTCGCAGGCGATCCCCGGCCCGGTGAAGGCCATCGCACGCCCCTTCCGCGAGTAGTTCGCCACCGGGGCCAGCGACGCCGTGTTGAAGCCGATCAGCTCATTGTGATTCAGCCACGTCACCAGTTCATGCTCGGTCGATTGCATCGACGGAGCGTCGTAATAACCGAGAACATAACTGGGGTGCTGCCCGCCTCGACCATCGCCGGTCAGCTGGACCACCGAGAGCCGAGCCGCTTCGGTGCCTCGGGCGGGAAGGACTTGCCCCTTGTCCCATTGAAAGCTCCACAGCGAGGTCCGCACCCGGTAGTTTCCCGGATAGATCGTCACGTGATCGATGAAGTAGGGGCTGAGCGATTCGTCCTCGTGGCGAAACAGCCCGACCGTGCTGTCGGGTTCGAACGACCCCATCCGCTCGTGGGCTCCCTGGTCAAGGTGGCTCTGCTCCCCGGCGGGCGGGAAGTCGGGATCGGGCTGCTTGTCCTTGAGCAGCACCCCGTCGCCGTTCATGACCACATGCGCCACGAAGCCGCCGTTGTTCGACAGCGAAATCCGCAGGGTGTGTACGGTCGGAGCTGTGGGGCGGGTGGCGATGGCGTGGTCGAGGATGTGATCGGCAGCCTCCATGTACTTGGAGAGGTTGACGTGCGAGATATCGAGGGCGTCGCTGTTCTTATCGAACCCATGCGCTGAGCCATCGGCGGGCAGATTGCCAGACAGGGCAATCCCCGGCATATCAAACAGATCTCGGATCGTGTTCTCATATTCCGCCCGTGTCATCCGCCGCAGTCCCCGTCGCCCCTCGGCAGCTCGCTGGGTCTGCTCGGCCAGAATCAACTGTGTTTTGAGGTCGTCCGTGACGGCAGTGACCTCCACTGCGGGAGGCCGCGGCTGGTCCTTGGGCGGCATCTCGCCGGAGCGGATGCGGTCATGGATCTTGACCCAGCGGGAGAAGTTGTCAGGCTGGGAGAGTTCCAACTTGAGGCTGGCCAAGTCGAGGCCACCCTCCTGGGTTTCCGAGTTGTGGCACTCCTGGCAGTGGGCCTTGAGGAATGCCTGCGGGTGGGCCTGGGTCGAAGAGATGGACAAGATCATGAAGTACAAGATCATGAGGACGACTCGCGTCCGCATGATATTTTCCTTGTCCTTAAAACAGTTGATCATCCGTTGAAATCGATGTGTCATGGGGTGATCGTCCGAACCTCGATGAAATGACGGTTGAAATTGATCCAGTGCAACGCATGCAACGACGTGTGCTTGAGGAATCGTTTCTGATGTTCCAAAACGGACTCAGGGCGGTGAACAGATGCCGTGACAGCAAATGCCACATTGTCATTGATCATTCTTACCCGTTGTGTACCGACGATTGCTCCCTGGAAAACGACTGGGACAGTTCGTTCGGCCACCTGTTTGCCCCCGAAAAAGTGGAGCAGAGCATCCCGATAGAGATGGGGATCGAGAAATGCTCCCCATTCCGCGAGACAGCGTCGCAAGTGGTGCCTGAGTGGTTCGCATTCCACCGAACACGGTATCCATTTCGTGGTATCCATTTGATAATGCAACCGGTGATCGCGGGACATGGCTGTGGAAACGAATTCATGTTCCACTCGTGGTGGACGGAAATTGAGCAGTGTCGCGTGATGCAAATTGCACATATACAGATAATTCAGGGTCTGGCCCTGATGTAGGTTTGTCAGTGAGTTGACTGCCTTTGTCTCGACAATGACACCCGAATTGATCAACAGATCTGCAAAATAGTACTTGGAGAAGTCATCAAGTTTGACCGTCATTTCATACTCCAAGACAACATGGTGTCCCGCCACTTGAAGACGGCGGGCAAGTTCCTGCTGGTACAAAGATTCATGAAGATATCGGCCAAACTCGTTGTGAATGTCAAACGCGAAACCTGTCACTTGTCGGTCGATACGATGGAACTCTTCTCTGTCGACGACCTGGATAGGCATCGCGGTCAGGATGGGCATCGCCAGAACTCCGGTTTCACAAGATCATGAGGTACAAGATCATGATCTTAAAGAGGGGACTCACGACAGGCATTCACTGCGGGGACAGAGTTGCGATTCAGGTGTCGACGGCTTCCGGTTCTTCATGATCTTGTACTCCACAATCTTATGAATTCCTAACTCAGACCACGCCCCTCACCCCAGCTCCAACCCGCGCATCGTGCCGGTCCCGGTTGAGAACTGGTCCGTCTCAATCCCCAAGCGTTGCAGCATCGACACGTACAGGTTCGACAGAGGGTAGTTGTTCTGCGTGTCGAAGGCCAGGTGTTGCCCGTGTTTGAAGCCGCCCCCGGCCAGCAGGACAGGCAGGTTCACATTCGAGTGCGAGTTCGCACTTCCCATACAGGTGCCGTACAGCACCTGCGTGCGATCGAGTAGCGTTTGCCCTTGCTCGTGCGATTCGTGGAGCGAGGTCAGGAAGGCATTAAAGGCATCGAACTGCCCCTCCTCATGGCCCCGCAGTTCATCCAGCACCTCGGGCCGGTTGCCGTGGTGCGTGATGTTGTGAATCACCGTCGTGTCCACGAACACCGACACCAGTCGCGACGAATCGGTCTCCAGCGCCAGCTTGATCACATCGAACATCAATCGCATCTTGTTGACGAACTGCTTAGCATCATCAATGTCCTCGGGCGGCTTCGCGGTCACGGTCGGCTTCGGGCGGTACTCCCATTCCTGCGAGCTGTGCAGCCGCTGTTCGAGTTCGCGAACAGAGGTGTAATACTGGTCCATCCGCTGTTGATCGGCCGGGGAGAGTGTGCGACTCAGCCGCTTCGATTGGTCGCTGACGAAGTCGAGCGTGCTGCGTCCCTGCCGCAGGGCCTCGACGTTGGCCTCGACCTCGTCCGGTCGGCCCTGGACGAAGAGCTTCTGAAACAGCTTCTTCGGACTCCGCTCCGCCGGAATCGGTGCCCCGCTGCGAGTGAAGCTGAGCGTGGGGTTCTCACTGGCCACGGCCAGCACCAGCGACGGATACCGCGTGCGGTTGCCGAGTTGCTCGGCTGCGAATTGGTCGAGCGAAACCCCGTTGCGGAACCCGCCGCGCTCGGGATGCGGAGTGCCGGTGAGGAAGCACCGCTCAGCCGCGTGCGACCCGGTGACGCCCGGCAAGCTGACGCCGGAGAAGATCGTCATCTGCTTCCGATGAGCGGCCAGCCGTTGGAGGTACGGGCTGGCGGTGTACTCGCTGCCGGCCTGTTCCGGGAAGAAGAACTGAGGCAGAATCCCCATGTTCGTCTCGATCGCCACCATCCGCCGAGGCACCCCATCCGGGACCTCCGCCGCATACAACGGCCGCAACATGGCATCCAGCAGCGGCAACGCCAAAGCCACTCCCGCCCCCCGCAGCAGCGTGCGCCGTGACAGGGGGGTGTGGCGAATGAATGGTGCAGATTGAGGCATGGGAGTCGTTTTCCGAAGTCGGCATAAGCGGAAATTGATGATATCTCGTCACGGCAGTTCAATCAAGGGGAGCGTGTGTCTGACATATGGCCGTGGAGAGGGGGGCATTCGGCAGAGGGAAGTATCTCGGTCAAGTCACCCGACGCGCACGTTATGAAGTTGCGATATTGTGACACGGATCGCACGGAGTCCACGGAAAATGGCCTTTGCGCCGTCGAAGTTGTGAGACATAGGACATCACACGATCGATGTGCGATGTCTCACAACTTTGATGTCAGCCGCATCTTTCTCCGTGGCATCCGCGTCCCAATCATGCAACTTCAAAACGCGTCAGCGAGGGAAGCAGAGGGATATGTCGCTTTCGCTCCTCCCTCGCTGACGCTTCGGGTTGCTAAAGTAAGTGCCATTGGGCGCATGCCCCCAGGGATCAGGATCTATGCCGACGCAGGCGATTTCGCGATCTGCACTCGCATGCTCCGACCGACCGCACACCACTGAGACCGTCGCGTGATTCACCTCGAACTCCTCATCCCGACACTCGTCCAATCCGGTGCGGAGAAGCAACTGGTGCTGCTCGCCACGGGGCTGCCTCGTGCGGAGTTCGATGTCCATGTCACCTGCCTCACCAGCGGGGGGCCGTATGAAGCAGTACTCCGCGAGGCCGGGATCCCCTTGACCCTCCTCGGCAAGAAGTTCCAGTTCGACCCGCTGGCCTTCTTCCGACTGCGGAAGCATCTCCGCCAACGGAGTCCCGACATTCTGCATACGTGGCTCTTTGCTGCCAACAGCTATGGCCGCCTAGCCCTTCCCCGAGGCACTCCCACGAAAGTGCTCGTCTCCGAGCGCTGCGTCGACAGTTGGAAGAGTTGGCAACTTCGGGTTGATCGCCGACTGGTCAGTCGAACGGACTGCCTGGTCGGCAATTCGCAGGCGGTCGTCGACTTCTACCGGCCACTGGGGTATCCCGAGTCGAAGCTGCGTGTGATCCCCAACGGAGTCGAGGTGCCACCCCTGCCGGACCAGTCCCGCGCGGCGTTCCTGAAAGAACTCAACCTCCCCGAGGACGCGAAGCTGGCGATGTTCGTCGGTCGACTGGCCCCGCAGAAGCGAGTTCCCGATCTGCTGTGGGCGATGCAACTGCTGCGGCAGGCCGACCCGCGAGCGCACCTGGTGATCGTCGGTGACGGGCCGCTGCGAGCCTCCCTCGAACAGTACGCCCGCGAGGTCGAAGTCCTCTCCCATGTGCGGTTTCTCGGCCACCGCCCTGACGCCGCCTCTCTGTTGCACCATGCCGATGTCGTCTGGCTGGCCAGCGAATTCGAGGGGATGTCCAACAGCCTGATGGAGGCGATGGCCAGTGGTCGCCCGATCGTCGCCTCGGCGATCCCCCCCAACCAGGAGCTGATCCAGCACGGCGTCCACGGATACTTAGTCAATCTCGGAGACACCGCCGGGTTCGCCCAATTCACGCTCAAACTACTGGGCGACAACGACCTTGCCACCCGTCTGGGGACCGCCGCCCGCGATTGGGTCGACACGGAACTCTCGGTGCGGCGAATGATCGAACGGCATGTCGAGTTGTATCGCGAACTGACTGCGGCTCGAATGTAGCACGACGCTCCGCGTCGTGGATTTTGCTCTCGGGTCGGGCTGGAAATCCTGGACCGCAGACGGACGGGAAAACGTGCCCGTCCCACGACCTCACACGAGAATCGGCAGGCCGGGGAATGACCCGTGTTGGACGGCCTGGGTCACGATCTCGCCCAGGAGAGTCGTCTGCGTGCAATCGATGACTTCGATCTTGGCGAACGTTCCAGCCAGTCGGGGATTGCCTTCGAAGACCACGATCCGGTCGCAGCTCGTGCGGCCCACGAGCTGGATGGGGCCGGAGGAGAGGGGAGAGGTGAGAGACGAGAGATCAGAGCCAGACTGTAGAGCTTGTGATTGGATTTGAAGGGGGAGGTCCAACTGGACAATCGCGTCCGTGTTGCAGGAGCCACAGTCGTCTTCGGAAAGAGGAGAGACGAGAGGGGAGAGGTGAGAGCCAGAAGGGTCGTCGTGATCGTGACTCCGGGGGCTGACGCCACCCGGCTCGCCTGCTGGCTCTTCTCTCTCGTCTCTCGTCTCTCGTCTCTCCCCCACCACTCCCGGCATGGGGTAGGCTAGGTTCGCGTCCTCGGCGGCTCGGCCATCGTTGCGGGTCAGGCCCTTGTTGGTCCACTTGCTCGGACCTTCGACCAGCACCTCCACACGGCGACCGATGAACTCGGCGTTCGTCTCTTCGCAGATCATGTTCTGCACTTCGAGCAGCTCGTTGTTGCGGCGGCGTTTGATGTCCTCGGGGATGTCATCGGCCCACAGCTCATCGGCCTTGGTCCCGGGGCGGGCGCTGTATTTGAAGATGAAGCTGTTCTTGAAGCGGAACTCGCGAACGGCGTCGACCGACCTCTGGAACTGCTCTTCGGTCTCGCCGCAGAACCCGACGATGAAGTCGCTCGACACGGAACAATCGGGGAGCGTCTCCCAGATGCGGTGCATCATGTCGCGGTAGTCCTCGACCGTGTAGCCGCGCTTCATCCGCTTGAGGACTTCGTTGTCGCCGTGTTGAAGCGGCACATGCAGATACCGTGACACCTTCGGCAGGTCGTGCATGGCTTGCAACAGATCATCCCCCATGTCCTTGGGGAAGTTCGTGACGAACTTGATCCGCTGGATCCCCGGCGTGTCGTGGATTGCCGCGAGCAGGTCGGCCATCCGCGACAGCTTGCCGTCGGCGGTGTGTTTGTAGCTGTTGACGGTCTGGCCCAGGAGCGTGACCTCGCGGACCCCCTGATTGGCCAGCGACTGGACCTCGCGCACAATATCGGCGACGGGGCGCGACTGCTCCGGCCCCCGGGTCATCGGCACGACGCAATAGGTGCAAAACTTGTCGCACCCGAACATGATCCGCGTGTACGCCTGCCACGGGCTGGGGCGCATCTCGGGGTCGCGCAGCGGGTCGTAGCTCTCAAACGACTGGGCCACTTCGGAGCGCGAACCCTCTTTGCGATCCAGGCTCACCGCCACCGTCTTCTTGCGAGTCGCGCGGGCCTCGTCGACCAGACGGGGGATCTCGCCCAGCTGACCGGTGCCGACGATGATGTCGACATGCGGGGCCCGCTGGAAAATCTTCTCCTGGTCCTTCTGAGCCATACAGCCGATGACGCCGATCACCTGCTCGGGGCGGGAGCGTTTGGAGAACTTAATCCGTCCCAGCGAGGAGTAAATCTTCTGCTCGGCGTGCTCGCGGACCGAGCAGGTGTTGAACAGCACCGTATCCGCCTCGCCGATCTGGTCGGTGAGAGTGTACCCCTGATTGCGCAGGGCTGCGACGACGAGCTCGCTGTCGAGCACGTTCATCTGGCAGCCGACCGTTTCGATGAACAGTTTTCCGTTGTGCATGGGAGGAGGGGGAGTGTTCAGGAGTGAGTGCAGGAGTCAGCAGTCAAGCTGGCTCGACGGGCTTCGGAGACGTTCCGCAGATTGTAGCGGCCTCCGTCTCGAGTGGAGAGGGGACTCGGCAAGGACGAATGACCCTGAATTGTTGGAACAAGCGGGGAACAGGGGGGCCCCCCAGCAACATTTCGCCAAGAGGGATGACAATCTCCCCCGGATTCGACCTATAATCCGTCTGATGATCGTGATCCTGGAGAGTGAACCCGACGTTCTGGTGACGGTGGGTGTCGATGACGATCAGTGAGAATTGCTCAGCCGCCTCTCCTGCGTGGGAGAGTTGGACCCTTGCCTCGCTCACGGATCTCGGACATGAGGACTCTTGTGCCACAGTTCAGTTTCCAAACTCAAATGGCTGCTGCCCCCGTCTGGCTGCGGGGGGGCTGTCTGGCGATGCAGTGGGCGGTTCTGGCTGGGTTGCTGTCCGCAGTGGTCTTCGCTCAGGATGCTGCGCCGGCTGTGCCAGTTCAGCCCGAGGCGCGGAACCTGGCGACCTTTGTCACGCTCGAGGGAGCGATCACCGACACCGTCACCGCCAGCGTCCGTCGCGCGGCCCTCGACTTGCAGACTCGGGCGCTGCAAGAACGGCGGCAGGCGTTTCTGGTTCTGGAACTCTCACCGGGCATCAGCGAGTTCCACCATGTCTTCGCCCTCTCCGAGTTTCTGGCCTCCGAGGCTACCGCGAACATCACCACCATCTGTTGGGTGCCGAAGACCGTTTCCGGCACCAATGCCTGCGTGGCCTTGGCCTGTTCGGAGATCGTGATGCACCCCGATGCCCAATTGGGCGATATCGGGCGCGGCCAGGCTCTCCCCGCGAACGAGCAGTTGATCGTCAAGTCGATCGTCGGCAAGCGGCGCAACCGGCGGGTGACGGAATCGCTGGCGGTGGGGCTGATGGACCCCGCTGCCATCGTGTTGCAAGTCACCGTGGAGCCAGCGCCCGGTCATGTCGAGAAGCGCGTCGTGACCCAGCCCGAGGCCCAGCGGTTGCGGGAGGCGAACGTGGCGATTCGTGACACGCTGACGCTGAAGGACGGGGGAGCGGTGTGGATGCTGAGCGCGAATCAGGCCCGCGAGTGGGGGGTGCTGGTCTCGCAAGTGGCGACCTCGCGACGTGAGGTGGCTGATGCGTATTCGCTGCCACTCGATTCGTTGCGAGAACGACCGGTGATCGACGGGAATGTGAAGGTGGCTCTGATCGAGATCAAGGGGATGATCGAACCGGTCCTGGCGTCGTTCCTGCAAAGGCAGATCGAGCGGGCCGTGGATGATGGTGCCAAAATGATCATCTTCGAGGTCGACTCGCCGGGTGGCTACTTGTTTGAGAGCGAAGAATTGGCCGGGACGATCGCGGATCTGAAGGACCGGGGAGTCCATGCGGTGGCCTACATTCCCAAGGGGGCCTACAGCGGGGCGGCCATCATCTCGCTGGGGTGTGACGACATCTATATGCTCCCCGATGCGATACTCGGCGATGCCGGGGCGATCCAGGAGACTGCCGCAGGCGGAGCCTTTGAACGTGCCCCGGAGAAAGTCCTCAGTCCACTCAAACAGTTCCTGGGAGAACTCGCTCGTCGCAAGAATCGCCCCGTGGCCCTGACGCAGGCGATGTGCGATGTCAATCTGCCGGTGTTTCAAGCCACACACAAAACCAAGGGCAGCGTGACCTATATGAGCGAGGCCGAAATTCACGCCTCCGGGGGCGAGTGGGTCCAGGGGCCACTGGTCCAGGAGTCCAAGAAAGGCTGGCTGCTGACCGTGACGGGGCGCCGCGCCCATGAACTGCAACTGGCCCAGGCACCCGTCGACAGTTTGGCCGACCTCAAGGCTCGCTTGGGGATTCCGGTGGAACAACGCTTGGTCGCGATGCAGCGGACCTGGGTCGATGACACGGTGTTCATACTGAACACCCCGTTTGTCATGGGCTTGCTGTTCTTCATCGGCCTCGTGTCGATCTACCTCGAACTGCACACGATGACGGGGGTCTTCGGACTGCTGTCGGCGTTTTGCTTTGGTCTGTTCCTCTGGAGCAAGGTGCTGGGCGGCACGGCGGGATCGCTGGAGGTCGTGCTGTTCCTGATGGGTGTAGGGTGCCTGCTGCTGGAGTTTCTGGTGCTGCCGGGGTTTGGGTTCTTCGGCGTCACCGGATTTCTTCTGACGTTCGCGTCGATCATCATGGCCTCGCAGACCTTCGGGCATCTCGGTCCCAACATGAGCGACGCCGACCAGACGCTCCAGACTCTGAAGGTCTTCGGCGGTGCGGTCCTCGGACTGGTGGTCACAGCTGTGGGCCTCTCCAAGTTCCTGCCGCAGATTCCATTGTTCAACGACATGATCCTGACCCCGCCCAGTGCGGATCCGAACTCGGCTCCCCGGCTCAAGCCGGAACTCGTGGGCCGGATGGCCGATCTTTTGGGCCAGACTGGCGTGGCTCTGACCCTGCTGCGGCCCAGTGGCAAGGCGGAGATCAACGGCGAACTGTTCGATGTCATGTCCGAAGGGAGCTTCATCCCGGAAGGAACGGCGATTGAAGTCGTCGAGTGTTCTGGGAAGCGGGTCGTGGTGCGTCGCGTGTGAGCGGCATCGCCCAACGAGGATGTCGCACATCGGTTCGCGCAGTTCTGGATATTCTTGCGGCCCTTCCTCCCGGGCTGTTCCAGGCTGCCGATGCCGCACAATTCACTGCCGTCGACACTGAACCCGGCCAGGCGATCTGCACGCTGCTGTTCGCGTACACCGTCGCCGCCATGACCGTCACCACGCTCGTGACGATCGACTGGACGATCCCACTGATTCACGTGGCCGTTGTGGATGTTCCCCGTCGCCACGTTCGCCAGAACGTGGGGGGCCGGTACATGCTTACGAAACACGGAGCAGGCTTGGCCCACCACCGTAGGACGGGCACATTTGCCCGTCCCGAGCGACGTTCGCGCGTCGCGAGCGAGTGACATGGGCCGGGGGCGACTGGCTGCCCA
>JAYTWO010000406.1:0-2507 GCA_043743415.1 Planctomycetota bacterium | reverse complement strand
ACCGCCCTTCAGCTTCCGCTTGATCCGCTCGCCGGTGATCAACGCCCCGCAGTGTTGGCACGTGAAGAGACCGCCCGCGAACGGCATGTTGATCTGCGTAGTCGTCCTCCGAATCTTGCCATCGAGCAGGTCTTGGCAAGTCGCAAACGTCCGGCGGTCGATCAGCGGTCGATGCTTCCCGCTGTACACCCGCTCGCCCCACCGGATGTCACCGATATAAACGCGGTCGACGAAGGCACTCACGGTCGATTTTCGAATCCACCGGGTTTCTGGGGAAGAAATCCCACGAGCGCGGCGTTATCCTATTCGGATCGTTCCGAGTGGTTCTCACTTTCGAGGTCGACATGCTTCGCGTCCCACCCCTATTGGCGTGCGTACTCCTGCTCTGCGGGTTCAACAGCGGTAGCCCGTCTGTCCATGCTCAGGGTGACCTCGCGGCCCAGGCGAAAGCGGTCCTCCAGGAGCGCTGCTTCTCCTGTCACGGCGAGGGCGGGGCGAACGAAGGTGGCTTCAACTTTGCGCTGAACCGCAAGCGGCTGGTGCGGGAGCTGGTTGTCCCGGGCGATCCCGATTCGTCCAATCTGTTCCAGCGCGTCGCGAACGGCGAGATGCCGCCCGATGGGGACAAGCTGACGGCTCAGGAAATCGGCGTTCTCAAAGAGTGGATCGAGGCCGACGCCCCCGCCTTCTCCGTCGCAGCCAGCCGCGAGTTCATCTCCCCGGCCGACATGCTGGCCGCCATCGCGAATGATCTCACCAAAGCCATCGACCGGGACCGGCCCTTTTATCGCTACTTCACCCTCACGCATCTGTACAACGCCGGGTTCGAGGACAACGAACTCGAGTCGCACCGCCAGGGGCTCTCCAAGCTGGTCAACAGTCTCTCCTGGGGCCGCGAGGTCAAGATTCCGCTGCCGGTCGACAAGCACAAGACCGTCCTGCGGATCGACCTGCGGCACTACAAATGGAACGAGAACGACGCCTGGTCCAGCATCATCGCAGCCGATCCGTATCATGTGACCTACGCGGACAAACTCGCCGCGTCGTGTTACGCCATGACCAAGTGCGAGCTGCCGCATGTGCGGGCCGATTGGTTCGTCTTCGCCGCCGCCCGGCCACCGCTGTACAACGTGATCCTCGGCCTGCCAGATTCGCCCGCAGAGTTCTTGAAGTTCGAGAAGGAACGCCTGGGCGTCGATGTCGCCCGCAACCTGCAACATTACAACGATGTCCTGCGGGCCGGGTTCACCGGCTCGGGGGTGTCGCTGACGGGAAACTATCGGCTCCTCGAGCGACATGTCTCGTCGTATGGTGCCTATTGGAAGAGCTACGACTTCAAGCCCCACGATCCCCAGTCTCCCCGGCGGCGCAGCTTGAAGTCCAACCCCACGGGACCCGGCGGACCGAACGACTTCGAGCATGACGGGGGCGAGATGATCTTCAGCCTTCCGAATGGACTCCAAGCGTACATGTTGACCGATGCGCAGGGCCAGCAGATCCCGAAGGGACCGCTGGATGTCGTCGTCGATAAAGAAGCCGTCAAACGCGATCGCGACCCAGCTGTGGTCAACGGGGTCTCGTGCATGAACTGCCACTGGTCCGGCATGCTCAACAAGACCGATCAGATCCGCGACCACGTCTTAAAGCAGCCCATGAACTTTCAGGCCGAGGTGGTCGAGTTCGTCACCGCCGTCTATGCCCCCAAGGCCGAACTCAACGCCAAGCTGACCGAAGACCGCGCCCGCTTCGAGGCCGCTGTCAAACGCTGCGGCCTGACCGGACTGGCCAAGAGCGAACCGGTGGCCACGCTCGCCTTTCAATTCGACGAGCCACTCGACATCGACCTGGCCGCCGCCGAAGTCGGCGTCAGCGTGAAGCAGTTCACCTCCGCCCTGACCCGCAGCCCCACCCTGGGCCGAGAACTCGGCAGCCTCCCCCAAGGCCAACCCGTCCCCCGCGACCAGTTCGTCCCGTTGTTCGGCGAACTGATCAAAGCCCTGAAAGTCGGAAGCTATCACGCCCCCGCTTCTCTCTCCCCGGCGAGCGGCAGACGTGAGTCTGCCGAGTCCCAGTTCACCAACTCCATCGGCCTGCAACTCACGCTGATCCCCAGCGGGGAGTTCCGGATGGGGTCGACCGATGCCGATCTGGACGCACTGCTCAAGCTCTACCCTGAATTGAAGAAGGAAACCTTCGCGGATGAGCAACCGCAGCACCGGGTGCGGATCACGAAGCCGTTCTACCTCGGTGTGCATGAAGTGACCAAGGGGCAGTTTGCCGCGTTCGTGAAGGCCAAGAACTACCAGACCGATGCCGAGAAAGATGGCAAAGGCGGGTACGGCTTTGACGGCAAAAAGTTTGAGCTGAAGCCGGAGTACACCTGGAAGAACGCGGGGTTCCCGCAGACAGACGATCACCCGGTGGTGAACGTCAGCTGGAACGATGCGGTGGCGTTCTGTGAGTGGTTGAGCGCCAAAGAGGGAAAGACGTATCGCCTGCCCACGGAA
>JAYTWO010000405.1:0-4411 GCA_043743415.1 Planctomycetota bacterium | reverse complement strand
GACATGGCTCGACCTGGCCCACAAGAAACTCGATGCCGCTGTCTTCGCAGCCTACGGCTGGGACGCTGGCATGAGCGATGACGCACTTCTGGCCGCTCTCCTGAAGTTGAACCTGGAGCGAGCTGGGAAGTGAGCAATGACAACGCAGGGTGCCCCGGTTGATTTGCTCTCGGTCCCAAGCTCCGGCTTGAGATGGGAACCAGCCGGCTCACGCCGGACGCTCGCCGACTCTGGGTCACACCCGCAACTCGGTGGCCTCACCGCCGAGGTCGGTGGCGTACGTCTTCCGGATCGGGTCCACGATTTGGCTGACGAAGCTGTCGACTTGCTCGGGGGCGCGGCCGACGAACCGGCGGGCTTCGAGGGCGTTCGAGAGGTCGGCCTTCTCGAAGGCGGGGTCGTTCTGCAACCGCTCGATGAGGTCGTTCGACTGGCCGAACTCTTTCACCTGGCGACCGGCGGCCTGGCTGTGAACGCGGATGACCTCGTGCAGGATCTGGCGGTCGCCCCCAGCTTGCACAGCGGCCATGAGGATCTCCTCGGTCGCCATGAACGGCAGTTCCTCAGCCAGGTTCTTCTCGATCACGCGGGGGTAGACGACCAGTCCCTCCACGATGTTGCGATAGATGATGAGCAGCGCATCGATCGCCAGAAACGACTGCGGCAGCGACAGACGCCGGTTCGCACTGTCGTCCAGCGTCCGCTCCATCCACTGCACAGCTGCGGTCTGTTCGGCGTTGGAGGTGAGTGACATGGCGAACCGACCGAGGGCGCACATGCGTTCGGCGCGCATGGGGTTCCGCTTGTAGGCCATCGCGGAAGAGCCGATCTGGTCCTTCTCGAACGGCTCTTCGATCTCCTTGCGGCTTTGCAGAATGCGGAGGTCGCTGCCCATCTTGTGGCCGGTCTGGCCGATGCCGCTGAGGGTGGAGAGGACTTGAGCGTCGACCTTGCGGGAGTAGGTCTGGCCAGTCACGGCGTAGGAGCCGGGGAAGCCCATCTTTTCGGCGACGCGCTGGTCGAGCGTTTCGCACTTGGCGTGGTCGCCGTGGAAGAGTTGCAGGAAGGTGGCCTGCGTCCCGGTGGTCCCCTTGGCCCCCCGGAACTTGAGCGATGCGAGCCGGTGTTCGAGTTCCTCCAGGTCGAGGACGAGGTCTTGACACCAGAGCGTCGCCCGCTTGCCGACCGTGGTCGGCTGGGCCGGTTGCAGGTGTGTGAACCCCAGGCACGGCAGGTCGCGGTACTTGACGGCGAACTTGGCCAGATCGTCGATGACCTGCACCAGCCTCTTACGAATCAGTTGCAGGCCGTCCCGCATCTGAATCAGTTCGGTGTTGTCGGTCACATAGCAACTGGTCGCCCCGAGGTGGATGATCCCGCCAGCGGTCGGGCAGAGTTCCTTATACGTCTCGACGTGGGCCATCACATCGTGGCGGCGGATCTTCTCGTGGTGGGCCGCGCGGGCGAAGTCGATGTTGTCGACGCTGGCCCGGAGTTCCTCGACCTGGGCTTGGGTAATATCGAGGCCCAGTTCCCGCTCGGTCTCGGCCAGCACCACCCACAGCCGCCGCCACGTCGAGTGCTTGCGCTGCTCCGACCAGATGGCCGACATCTCGCGCGAGGCGTAGCGGGTATTGAGGGGGTTTTCGTACTGGTCACGAGACACGGGAGAGATCCTTGGGCGGAGGAGAAGTCGCTTTGGCTCCCGCATTGTCCCGGAAGGACGAGAAATGAAAAGCGTGTCCCGCCGTTCGTGATCAGCGATCAGCGGTCAGCACTCTGCCACAACGAGAAACTGCTCCGAAGGAAACTGTGCGTTGGCTGGCAATCTCCATGGAGAGACTGGTTAAGTCCGTTCCGGCCCCATAGATTATCGACCAGTATCGAATCACTGATCGGCATCTGGTGGTCCACGGACCACTTCGCTCCGTTCTCTTTTTCACGGGAATGTTCTCATGCGTCTCTGTCTGGCGATTCTCGGTACGTTGCTCCTCGCGATGTCAGTCACCGCGGAGGAACCCAAGAAGACCCGCGAGCAACTGGTCCGCGAGGACCGTGAGAAGGTCGAGAAGACCGGGTACTGGATTTACAACGACATGGTCCAAGGCTTCACCGAAGCGAAGCAGTCCGGGAAGCCGATGTTGGTGATCCTGCGCTGCCTGCCGTGCGAGGAGTGCGTCAAGCTCGACGACGAGTTGATGGACAACGATCCCGAGCTGCGACCGCTGCTCGACCAGTTCGTGCGGGTGCGGGTCATCAGTACGAACGGGCTGGATCTGTCGCTGTTTCAGTTCGACACCGATCAGTCATTCACCGCGTTCCTTTTGAACGCCGACGGCACGATCTATGGGCGGTTCGGGACGCGGTCGCACCGGACCGATTGGGTCGGCGATGTGTCACTGGCCGGGATGTCGCGGGCTTTGGAAGGGGCATTGGACTTGCATCAGAACTACCCAGCGAGCAAGGCTTCGCTCGCTGCCAAGCGCGGGCCGCAGCCGGAGTTCACTGCGCCGGAGTTGTTTCCGGGTCTGAAGGAGAAGTTCACCTCGACGCTCAATTATGAGGGGAATGTGGCGCAAAGCTGTATCCACTGCCACCAGATTGGAGATGCTCAGCGGGATCTGCTCCGCTCAAAGAATGAGGCGATGCCGGAGCAGGTGCTGTTCCCGTATCCGCATCCGAAGGTGATCGGGTTGGTCCTCGATCCGAAAGAGCGGGCCAGCGTGCTGGAAGTGGTTGCCGACTCACAGGCGGCCAAGTCGGGGTTCAAGGCGGGCGACCGCATTGAAACCCTCGCCGGGCAGCCGCTGCTCTCGCTGGCCGATGTGCAGTGGGTGTTGCACCACGCCGCTGCCGAGGGGGCCACAATTCCGGCGACGGTCCAGCGTGGTGGGAAGTCTATGTCTCTCGACCTCAAACTGGCGGCGGGCTGGCGGCGGCTCGACAACATCGCCTGGCGATCGAGTTCGTGGGGCCTGCGCCGCATGGCGACCGGTGGCTTCTTCAGCGAAGCCATGACTGCTGAGGACCGCAAGGCTGCCGGAGTTCCCCAGACCGGGATGGCCCTCAAGATCAAGCATGTGGGGCAGTACGCTCCACATGATGCCGCCAAGCAGGCGGGTCTGGTCAACGGCGATGTCGTCGTCGGATTCGATGGTCAGAGCGACTTGGTGCGGGAGTCGGACCTTCTCGCTTATGGCGTCACAAAGCACTTTCCCGGGGACAAGATTAAGGTCAATATCCTCCGCAACGGAAAGCCGATGGAACTGACGGTGACGATCCGGCAGTGATGTGTCACGAGCCGGAAGCGTCAGCGCCCGGAGCGAGCGTCGCGCGACGAAGTCTTCGGGCGCTGCCCCTTGCGGCTCGTTGAGATGCGCGGACTGTCCCGTGGTGTCGCTGCGCTCAACGATTGTGTGTGACGTTCCTTCCAGACTCTGATCCAGGAGGAATCCTTGGCCACCCGACGACTCAACAGCCTCTTCGCGGCCCTCGTCGCAGCGGGCCTGCTGGCAGCTTGGACTGTGATCGCTCGGCGGGCGAGCGACTCGCTGGTGGTGTACTGCACGCACGACTTGGTCTATGCCGAACCGGTGCTGGAGGAGTTCACCCGCCAGACCGGAATCCAAGTCACGCTCGTCGGCGACACCGAGGCCACGAAATCGCTCGGGCTGATCGAGCGACTCCTCCGCGAGAGGGACCAGACCCCGTGCGATCTGGTTTGGAATAACGAAGTCCTCGGCACGATTCGGCTCCAGCGACAGGGGTTGCTCGCTCCGTATACCGGGACAGCCTCGCAACGAATCCCGGAACGGTTCAAGGACCGCGAGGGGCACTGGCACGGGTTCGCCGGGCGAATGCGGGTGTGGATCGCGAGGGAGGGGGGCAGCCTAGGGCCTAGGGGCCAGGGCCTAGAGCCAGAGGGCAGTCGCTCGTTCGATCTACCCTCAACGCTCAACCCTCGACGAAACACGGCAGACTTACGTCTGCCGCTCGCTGACCCGCAATCGGCCTGGACGACTTCTACCGACCTCTCTCGTGTGGCCATCGCGAAGCCGCTTTACGGCACAACCTTCACGCAGTTCGCCATGCTCTGGAAACTCCACGGACCCGAGGCGACGAAGCAGGAACACCAGTCGCTGGTCGATCGCCACTGCCGGTTCGTGGCGGGGAATGCGATGGTCCGCGACATGGTGGCGGGGGGGAGTTGCGACTTGGGCATGACCGACACCGATGATGTCTTCGCCGCGCGCGATGCGGGCTTCAAGGTCGACATGCTGCCGATTCGGATCGATGGCAAGACCCTCTGCATCCCCAATACGGTGGCGCTGCTGAAGAGTGCAGACCGCCCCGACGAAGCTCGCCAGCTGTTGGAGTATCTGCTGTCCGAAGAGGTCGAGTTGCAACTGGC
>JAYTWO010000404.1:0-2905 GCA_043743415.1 Planctomycetota bacterium | reverse complement strand
GTCTTCTTGCGCGGGCCAATAATGTGCGTCAGGATCATGTTCGTCACCACGAACCCGATCAACGCGCCCACATACAAGAGCAGCGGAGGAATCTCCACGACCGCACCTAACATCATGCCGGAGAACACTTTCAGCGAAACACCCCGTCCATTGGAGTAGTCCCGGACCTGCGGCCCGTCAGCTGAATCTCTACAGATCGTAGGGGATGGGGATGACGGCGACAAGCGGGTCCAAGCTCTGGGAAAATGGGTTTGCGTCACCCGCAAGCCCAGGGGTTGCAACCCCTGAGCTTGGGCCGCGTAACCAGTATTCCGGTCTCGCTCGTCCCCAAGAATCCTCGGTTCGGGCTGGCGGTCTCGCCCGAGGGTGGCCGATTGCCTATGATATGGGTGTGGATTGATCGATGCGGCTTCCGTTCCTTTCCACAGCCCACCGGACTCTCTCCCGTGAGTCCACCCAGAACCGCACCACCTCTCCCACCCCCAAGAGGCATTCCCATGCAACCACTCTCACGACGCACGCTGCTCCGGGGATTCGGGGTTTCGCTCGCTTTGCCACTGCTCGAATCGATGGGGGCTGGGCGACTTTTCGCAGCTGAGGCGACCGTGGCGGCTCCGGTGCGGATGGCGTTTATGTACGTCCCGAATGGGATTCACATGCAGACTTGGACCCCTACTGCCGAGGGGACTGCGTACGAGTTGCCGTGGACACTGGAACCGTTGCAAGGTCTCAAGAGCGAACTCAATGTCCTCAGCGGCCTGACCCAGCAAAAGGCCGCAGCCAACGGAGACGGCGGCGGCGATCACGCGCGGGCCTTGGCGACGTTCCTGACCGGGACACAAGCTCGCAAGACCGATGGGGCCGACATCCGGGCCGGGGTCTCGGTCGACCAATTGGCAGCCCAGGAACTCGCCAAGTACACGCGGTTCCCGTCCCTCGAAATCGGCTGCGATCCGGCGGCGATGGTGGGCAACTGCGACTCGGGATACAGCTGTGCGTACTCGTCAAACATTTCGTGGAAGTCGGAGTCTCAGCCGGTGCCGAAGGAGACCGACCCGAAGCTGATCTTCGAACGTCTGTTCTCGAATGGCCGCGTGGGTGAGAGCGAGGCCGCTCGAGGTCGGCGCGAGAAGTACAGCCAGAGCGTCCTCGACTTCGTGACCGACGATGCGAAGCGCCTGAGCGACAAGGTCAGCGGCGCAGACCGCCGCAAGCTCGACGAATACATGACCGCCGTCCGCGAGATCGAGCTGCGGATCGCCAAGTCGCGCGAGAAGATCGATCTGTCGGAAATCGAGGCCAAGAAGCCCGCTGGCATTCCCAATGTCAACGCCGAACATATCCGGCTGCTGGGCGACCTGATGGTCCTGGCCTTCCAGACCGACACCACCCGCGTCTCGACGTTCGTCTTCGCCAACGAAGGCAGCACCCGCAGCTACCCCGAAATCGGCGTCTCCGAAGGACACCACGAACTCTCGCACCACCAGAAGAACGCCGACAAGAACGAAAAGCTGCGCAAGATCAACCGCTATCATGTGGAGCAGTTCGCCTACATCGTGAACAAGATGAAAGAGACCCGTGAAGGGGAGGGCACGCTGCTCGACAATTCGATGATCATCTACGGCAGCGGCATCGGCGATGGCGACGCCCACAACCACGACGACCTGCCGATCGTAATGGCTGGCCGGGCCGGGGGAGCTATCGATACCGGGCGACATCTGAAAATCGAGAACGGCACGCCGCTGACGAACCTATACCTGTCGATGCTCGACCTCGTCGGGGCCAAGGTGGAGTCGCTCGGCGACAGCAATGGTCGGCTTAAGGGATTAAAGGGATAGGCCCTTGGAACGTGTACATTTGGTGGAACGTGTATATTTTGTGGAATGGGCACATATGCCCGTTCTCCCCGATCCCGAAGGGAGCTCTGCCCATGGCCGAGCGCAGCGACGCCACCGGCCATGGCCGTGCCCCCTGTAAGCAACGCCGTGAAGAATTTCCACGAGGCGATTTCCACACTCTTACTCCCTCTTCCCCGCAACACGCAGACAGTGAAAGCCACGTCAATCGTGGGGGAGAGGGGGCCGGAAACGTGTGGGCCATCTTGTGAGCATGGTCCCTGCGAAATCCTCCACGGCGTGGCCCCGGCCAGGGGCAGACACGCCATGGGTGTCATGGCCGCAGATTGCGATCTCTCCCGGCAACATGGGGACATCGGAAAGATGTCTTGAAATGGACCCCGGGTACGGGGCATCCCCAAAATGGTGCGTTGAACCATTTTTCCTTCCGGCCCCGCTGATGCTGGCATCCGACCTGCCTTCGCTGATAGTCTTCCGCCGCACATGGTTCTTGAGCGCGGTCCGCCGCTGGAAGCTCCCGAACCGTTCCCCTCCGATGGAGCGTCCGTCCCCATGAAGTTTCGCTTTCCGGTCGTCATCATTGACGAGGACTTTCGCACTGAAAACACATCGGGGTCGGGGATTCGTGCGCTGGCCAAGGCCATCGAAGACGAGGGCATGGAGATCCTGGGGGCTACCAGTTTTGGTGACCTGTCCCAGTTCGCCCAGCAGCAGAGCCGCGCTTCGGCGTTCATCCTCTCCATCGACGACGAGGAGTTCACCAGCGCTGCCGGACGCGACCCCGAGCATGTGCTGAATAACCTGCGAGGGTTTATCCAGGAAATCCGCCTCAAGAACACGCACATCCCGATCTATCTGTACGGCGAAACGCGGACCTCGAGCCATATCCCGAACGATATTCTGCGGGAGCTGCACGGCTTCATTCATATGTTCGAGGACACGCCGGAGTTCGTGGCCCGGCACATCATTCGCGAGGCGACGGCCTACACCAACGGCCTCGCCCCGCCGTTCTTCCGGGCCTTGATCCACTATGCCCAGGACGGGTCGTA
>JAYTWO010000403.1:0-22126 GCA_043743415.1 Planctomycetota bacterium | reverse complement strand
CTCCGGAGCCCCCGCCCAATAATCCATCACCGCTCCCTCCCCCACTGGTCCCACAACTGGCGGAATGGTAAAAAGTTCCACGATTAAAGCAACAGGCCGGTAAGTCCGCCGTGTTGCGATGATGTTCGCCACAGAGAGGAAGCCGAGATGAACACCCAATGCCATTCGTCAGCCGTCGAGCAGGCTCTACGTGATTCGGGAGAGCGGTCAGCCATCGGCAGTCAGTCCTCAGCCGGAGAAGAGAAGAGAACCACGGAATACACGGAACAAAGCAGGAATGATTGGCAGTCCTCTCGTCATTCGTGGAGTCGGTTCTGGGGGGAAGGGATTCAGAATTCAACGCAAAGACGCGAAGGCGCAAAGACGCAAAGTGAGGCCAGGAACTCTTTCCTTTGCGTCCTTGCGCCTTTGCGCCTTTGCGTTAAATCTCCTCCTCGATCAAGTCGACCGAATTCCATCTGCGCTGTGCATGTCCGAGCGACTTCCCCTCTTCTTCCTTTCCGCGTATTCCTCGCATTCCGTGTGTTCAGTGGTTCACTCACTTCACGAATCACGATGGCCCGCGTGGCATGTCGGGCAAGCCCGATGGCTCACATATTCGCCGTTCTTCTGTGTCTCCGTGGTGCATTCTGTCTGTAAATCATGTCCCATGACCTCCCATCGACGAACTCACTCACCTCCCTGCGAGCGGAGGTGGCGGCGCGCCTCAATGGGGTACGGCGGGCGTTGCTCGGGCACTTTCTGGCGGATGGATTGGCCCGCACGCTGGTCGTGACCATCGGGTTGTTGCTGCTGAGTTTGGGACTCGACTGGGGACTGGATCTTTCGCTCACGGCCCGGCTCATCTACTGGGGCGTGGTACTCGGAAGTGCGGCGGGGGTGTTGTTTTGGTTTGTGGTTCGTCCGTGGAGGCTACCGCTGGGGCCGATCGATGTGGCTGCGGCACTCGACCAAAAGCGGTCGGGAGTCCCGCTGGCTTCGCAGGTGGCCAGCGTCCTGCAACTGGTCGAAGGGAACCCCGATCAGGTCGGCGAATCGGCAGCCATGCGCGAGCAGGCGGTCCGGGCGAGTTATGCCTCACTGGCCCAGATCAACTTCCGGGCCGCGCTGAACTCGCGGCATCTCTGGACAGCTGCGGCGGTCGCAGTGGCGGCGCTGTTGGTTCCGGCGGGGATCGCGTTGGCGTTTCCGAGTACGGCAGAGTTGTGGGCGGCGCGGTGGTTCGCGGGGTCGGATCGCCCGTGGCCTCGGTCGACTCAATTGGAAGTGGTCGGCGTCCGCGAGGGGGTGCTGCAAGTCCCGCGCGGGGAGGTGTTTTCTCTCCAAGTCAAAGTGATCGACCAGAAGCAGCCGACGCAGATCGTTCACATGCGTCAGCGACCCGTTGAGGGGAAGACGCAAACCCTGACCTTGGAGAAGTTCTCTGAAGGGGATTTCCGATTGGAGATGCCGCCCCAGCAGCAGACCAGTCGGATCGAGGTGTGGGGCGGTGATGGCCGGGCCAAGCCGTTCCGCATCGTCCCGGTCGACCGCCCGCGCATCGTCCGCATGAACCTGAAGGCTAAGGGGCCGCGCGACTCCGAGCCCAAGACTTACGACTTCAACGCCAGCGATAGCGCGGTCCGGCTCTCGCCGCAGACGACCGCTCACTTCGAGTTCGAAACCAACGTCGAGTGCAGCACCGTCAAGGTCGAGACCACCTCGACCTCGATCGCGGGGTTCCAGAAGCAGGACGCGCTGAAGCACGCAGTCGACTGGGTTCACCAGGAAGCGGTGTCGCTGCGGATCGTCCTCGTCTCGAAGGAGTCGGGGCTGGAATCGCACCCGCAAGCGGTCAGTATCGGCGAGCTTCCCGACCGTGCCCCCCGGTTGAGCATGCGGCATTCGGGAGTGCGGCTGCGGGTGACTCCCGAGGCCACGATCCCGCTCACGGTCAGCGTGCGGGACGATTTTGGGGTACACAGCGTGGCGGTCCATCTGGCGGTCCCGGCGCTCACAGCGGTGAAGCCGGTCGATGAGGAGGAGGCTCCACCCGCGACCCCAATGCCGGAGGTGAAACCGGAGGACTTGAAGCCTGCCGATCCCGCCAAGCCCGAGGCCACTCCACCCGCGACGGCTGCTCCGGTTGTCACGCAGCCTGCTGTTGAAACTCCGAAGCCCACCCCGGAGACGCCCGCCACAACGGAGCCTGCACCGGTAGCCGCCCCAGCCACTCAGGTCGACCAAGTCCTCTACGGCCCAGCTTCCCCCGCCCTGGAAACCCAAGTCGACCAGGAACATCGCGTCGAACTGACGGCGATGAAGCTCGAACCAGGCCAGACCCTCGTGATCATCGCCAGTGCTGAAGACGACTGCATCCTTGGACGCCAGACGACTCGTTCCGCTCCGGTGGTGTTCCGGATCGTCAAAGCGGAAGAGCTGTTCCGAGAGATCCTGTTGCGGCAGCAACAACTCCGCGCCCGTCTGCAAAAGGCCCGCGATCAGGCCGACGAACTCACCACGAAGATCCCCTTCGCCATCAACGCTGAGGACGCCCGCACCATCGCCCGCCAGCATCAGGTCATCACCCGCGAGGTCGGCCAGGTGACGCAGGGCCTCGAAGCCACGCTCGTCGAAATGCAGCTGAACAAGCTGGGCGGCGAGGAGGCGTGGGATCTGATCTCGACGATCATTCTCAAGCCGCTGCGGGCTTTGGGTGACACGGAGTTGCCTGCCCAGCGTCAGAACCTGGAAACGCTGGTCCTGTCTCCGGGAGAAGGTTTGGACGAAATTGGCGTTCAGCAGAAGAAAATCGTGGAAGACCTGGACAAAATACTGAAGAATATGTCCCAATGGGACAGCTTCATTGACATCGTGAACCAGGTCGACGCCGTCATCAAGCTGGAGACGCGGGTCCGGCAGCAGACGGAAGCCTTGAAGAAGCAGGCCGAAGAGCTACGCAAGAAAGAAGCCGATTCGATCTTTGACAAGTGAGTGCCACACGCAAACTTCCCAAGTCTTCGGAGACTTCGGAAGTTTGCTGCGGTAGCCGACTCGTTTGAGACACGTCATCGATTCACCTAGGAGATCTCAGAATGTCGCAGAGTGTGCTATGCCGAATCGCACTGGCTTTGGTGCTGCTCCTGCCCGGCTTCGGCCTGGCTCAGGAGAAGGCCAAGCCGGTCGAGCCCAAAGAGCAGATCAAGTTCGAACAGGACAAGGCCCAGGCTCACATGAAGGAGCTGGAGGAGCGGATGTACGAACTGGCCAAGCTGATCCGCGACTCTCAACCGGACGACTCGGCCCGACTGCTGTTGGGCGTGCAGAAGGCCCGCGAACACCTGATCGCAGAGCAGATGGGCGAAGCGGCAGTGCTGCTCACCAGCCTCAAGCTCGATCAGGCGACCGAAGAGCAGAAGCAGGTCATCGAGAAGCTCGAAGAACTCAAGAAGCTGTTGCTGTCTGCGGACATTGGGCTGGAAGTCAAACTCGAACAACTCCGCAAGCTGATCGCAGCCCGCGAGCAACTCGCGAAGCTGACCGAGGCGGAGCAGTCCCAACTCAAGAGTACCGAAGAGGGGCTGAAGAAAGAGGCCGCACCCGGCGACTTCAAGGCGATGGAGCCGTCCGAGAAACGCAACCAGCGGCAGGCTGACGATCTCGAACAACTGGTCAAAGAGTTTGGCGGATTGACCAAGGGAGCTGCGGGGGCGGTGGGTGCGGCGAGCCAGTCGATGGGCAAGGCGGGAGGCAGCCTCGGCAAGGGTGAGGGAAAGCCCGCTGCCCCGTCGCAAGCCGAGGCCGTCAAGAAGCTCAAAGAAGCCGACAAGGACTTGGCCGCTGCCGAAGAAGAACTCAAGCAGGAACTCGAAGGGCTGGTCCGGCGGCAGGTCATGGAACATCTGGCCAACATGATCGCGATGCAGAAGCAGGTCCGCGAGACGACCGAGAAGTTGCAACCGAGAATCGCCGAGGGGTCGGCCCCGGCGGTGGCCTCGCTCAAGCGTTTGTCCGACTCGGAAGAGCAGATCGTCACGCTGGCCAACGACTGCATCGACCTGTGCGAGTTGACGGAGTTCAGCGTGGCCTTTCCGACGGCACTGGGGGACATCGTGGGCAAGATGGAATTAGTCCGCGATCAGTTGGGCGATGGCCTGGGCAACGATGAAGTGGTGGTGCAGGAACTGGAGATTGAAGCCGACCTGGAAGGATTGCTCAGTGCTCTCCAGCAAGCCAGCAAGCCGAACCCGGAAGGGGAATCGGGCGAGTGCCAGGGCTGCAAGGGGAACATGAACAAGCTCCTCGCGGAACTGAAGATGGTGCGTCAGATGGAGGTCTCGTTGCAGTCGCAGACGCAGCGGATTGACGATCTGGTGGTGGCCCAGAAGATCACCGAGGATCAGCGGACGCAGCGTTGCGAGCCGTTGCTCTCACGGCAGGAGCAGGTGCTGGAAGCGACGACGAAGATCGCCGACACGTATGGGGCAAAAGAGTAGAGTGAGTGGTTGGAGTTCAGCCTTTAGGCTGCCTCTTGGTGAGGGTCGAGCCGGGTTGCGGGCGGAGCCTTCGCTGCGCTCGCCCACCGGCTAAAGTCTGTGACCCCTCCGGGGTTGGATGAGTCTTGTTTGTCAGTCAGTCACCGATGATTCGGAGTTCCTCATGCAGAAGTTCACTCTCTATTCGGCACTGATCCTGGGGCTCGCCTCAGCGGCGTTGGCGGGTGATGCGGCTCAGCCCGCCGTTCAGTCGGAGGCCAACGCCGAAGTCACCCTTGAAGTGAAAGACGGTGCTACTGAGGCGTCCGCCACGGATGCAGTTAAGGTCAAGTCGGAGGCTCAACCGGCGGCTCCCGCCGTGCCTCCGAAATCCGCAGCCGCCCCTGCGGAGAACAAAGAGGCGGCTGCGAAGAAGGCCAAGACGGAGGCTCTCAAGAAAGCCGCAGCCGAAGACCCCGATGTCGCGGCTCGTCTGGAAACGCCCTATCCGCTCGATGGCGAGGAGTGGAAGGAATACCCGCTGGGCATCCTCGAAATGGAGATGGCCGAAGCGATCGAAGACTTGGCCGAAGGGAAGTCCAAGCCACCCGCCCTCGTGACCCAGCCGCGAATCATCGAACGTCTCGACTTCATGATCGAGGAGTTGGAGAAGAAGACCGGCGGCGGAACGGGTTCCAGCAATGCCGGGAACAAGCCCGCCGAGAAGTCCGCTCTCCGCAAGGGGTCCATGAAAGAGGGCCAGATGCGAGCTGCGAAGACCGAAGGCGACCGCTGGGCCGACATCCCTCCCAAGGAGCGCGAGAAGATCCTCCAGTCGCAAGGCGAAGGCTTCCCCGCCGGTTACGAAGATGTCCTGGCCGACTACTTCCGCAAGCTCTCCAAGTCCGAGAAACCCGCAGCCGCACCGCCGGTCGTTCCGAAGGGTTCCAAGTGAGAATGTCGCACGACGCTCCGCGTCGTGAGTCACGACGCGGAGCGTCGTACCACAATGGATTTCCCCACTCATCCCCCCATCGATTGAAGCCTCTCCGATGACATCGACCCGCAGAACGCTCGGACTCTGGCTGCTGTTTGGTCTGTGCCTTCAGACCGCATCGGCGGATGTCCTGCGCCAACATGATGGCAGTGAGCAGTCCGGGAGTCTGGTCGAAGTGAAAGGCAATGCGGTGGTCTTCATTCCTGACGGAGCCGCAGCGGGGCAGAACACGACCGTGTCGTTTCGCGACCTGAACGCCATTCACTTTCGCGGTTCGGAGTGGGATCCGAAGCAGGCCAAAGTGGTGGTCGACACCCGGAAGCAACCACCGGGAACCGAAACCTCGGGCACGATCAAACTGCGGGCGGGGACACATAAACTGGGACTGGCCTACTGGCAAGGGGACGGTCCCTCCAGCTTGTCGGTTGAGTACGAGGGACCGGGGATCAAGCGGGCCAAGCTGCCTTCGAAGGCATTGTTCCGAGAGGGGGCGAATGGCAAATCCATCACGCATGGCGAGGGGATTGACCCGGAGGGGTTCTTCATCATCGATGAGTACGCCCCTCTGGAGCCGGGCCTCCTCGTCCGGGTTCACGAATGGGAAGCGGGGACCGAAGTCCCCGATTACGGGGATCTGAAAGGCGTCCGTGTCGCGCGGTACACCAACTCGCGGACGTTGGATCTCGGGTCGTTCAAGCACGCCAAGTCGCACTTTGGAGTCATCTTCAGCGGGTTTGTTCAGGTGCCCACGGACGGCGAGTACACGTTCTTCATGAAGTCCTCCGGGCGGGCGGTCCTCTGGATCGGACGCGATCCGAATCAGATCCACCCCGGCAGCCCGAACCTGTTGGCGGATGACTACATGGTCACGGCGGAAGATGGGGGCACATGGTGGGGCAAGCTCGGTGACTGGACCCCGGACAAGCTGGTGATCAATGTGCCGTTGGCAGGGATGACGCATCCGGTTGAGGCCCCCGTGGAGATGCTGCACGAACTCTGGTCGACCCCGGTGGTACTCAAGGAGCTGAAGGTCGATCGGGCCCAGGAGCCCGCGAGTCAAGATTCGGTGTATGTGAAAGGTCCAGACGGCAAGATGATCCAGCGGGTGAGTGGCAAGGTGCTCGGTCGCGAAGGGGACTCGCTCCAGATCGAACACGACGGCGAGAAGCGCGGCTTGAAAATGGACCGCGTCGTCGGCGTCGTCTTTCACAGTCGCCGGGCACCCCCACCGCCGCCATCACCGGGACTGTTGACAGTCTCCGGAGGGCATCAGTTCCCCGGCCAATTAGTCCAGGCCAAACGCCACGACAAAGTCGTCTTCCAGACGCTCTGGGGCCAGGAGATGACCTGGCCCTATGACCGAGTGGTGCGTTTGGAAGTGCGGAACGGACGGAGTCAATGGCTGGCCGATCTCAAGCCCTCGTCCGAGGAACTGATCCCCTTCTTTGATCGCACCCTGACCTGGACCAGCAACAAAGCCCTGAGCGGGGCACCGCTCCGGATTGGGGAGAAGACTTACTCGTCAGGGATCTGCGTCCACTCCAAGACGGTCCTCACCTACGACCTGAACGGGGAATACAACCAGTTTCAAAGCGACTTGGGCCTGCAGCACGACGCTGGCAGCCTCGGCAACGTCGATGTCCGGGTGCTGCTCGATGGCAAAGAGATTTACCTGAAAAGTGGCCTGGACGAGGCTGCAGGCAAACAAGCAGTGTCGGTCGATCTGACCGGTGGCCAGTCCCTCACGCTGGAAGTCGACTTCGGCGAGAATTCCGATGTGGGCGACCACGTCACATGGGGGGATGCCAAGCTGAGGAAAGAGACGCCATGACCACACTTCATAGCGGCACTCCTCGCCCCCTCCATCCCCATCCCCAGGATTCGCTCATGTCGCGACAACATTCCTTCTGGCCCTCTGCGTCTCGGCTGATCGGCACGCTCGCTCTGAGTGCCGGACTGGCGTTGGCTCAGGAGAAAACGCCAGCGGCGAAAATCCTGACCGTGCGGGATGTCAACGTCGGGTTCGTGGCTAAGAACACGATCAACGACCGCACCGCATTTCGGTCGACTCTGCCAGCGGTGGTTCTCTCGCAGCGACCGGTCCCGCCCAAGCCGACCGATGCCCTGGCTCAGCCGCTGGGCGTCATCACGTTCGAGGGCGCGCCGACGGAGAACCTGGATGTCATGCTGGAGTACGACCAGTCGGCGCGGTTGCTGGGACGCTGGCCGCACACCGACATGCGGTCGACGCGATCGCTGTGGAGGAAGCTGAATCTGGTCCAGTCGAAGGAGGCCCCTAGTACCGCCTTTCCCACCACGAGTTGGCTCAACCCGCTCCGCACGGCCGACCGGCTGACGGTGCAGCAGGAGAAGCGGTTGGAGAAATTTATCCTGTACGATCTCACGTTGATGCGCTCTCCGAACCATGTGGAACTAGAGGCGGCCGACACCGGCTACAAGGCTCGCAATGTCGGGGCCACTGCCATTCACGATGTCACCGTCTATCGCCCGGCTGGCAAGGGCAAGTATCGCGCCGCCTCGGTCAAGGAGATTCCCGGCCTCGGCAAAGCTGCTGCTCCGTCAGCTCAGCCTCCTGGGACACCACCGGCAGCGGGAGCCACTCCCGCGAAGCCCAACGTGGTGGTCCAGGCACTGCAAGGACTGACCTTGGCCATCTCCGGTCAACCCGTGCCGCCGGAATCTGTCCCCGTTGAAGGGCAGGCTCCCGCGACTCCCGCCGCCCCGCCGAACACTCCCCAGCACGACATCGCCTGGGCCGGAGAAGCACAGACGCCCGCCGAGCTCATCGCCGCCTGGGAACCTCTCCTGCAGGCCCAGGGCTTGAGCGCCCCCGAGATCGCCCATGTGCAGGCGATCCTCAAGGCCCACGCCTTCGACAAGGACGCCGCCCGCATCGTGTTCCGCCTCGACCCGGCAGTGATCGAGACCCTGGCACCGCTGGAAGTCACCCCCCAGCCCGACCAGCTGATCCGCGTCTGGCTGGTGATCGTCGACGGAGCCGATCCGGAGATCAAGACCCGCATCGGCCAGATGATCGCCGGGCTGGGCGATCCCTCGTACGAGAAACGCATGGAGGCCAAGGCCCAGCTGCTGAAACTCGGGCCGACAGCCGTGGCCCAGTTAAATGCCGAGAAGGCGAACAAGGATCCCGAGATCTCGTTCCGCGTGGAGGAGATCCTGGAAGAGGTCCAGAACCCAACCGATCAGGGAGGCGAGGTTCCGCTGGTCGAAGAAGGGGTGGAGTTTCTCGACGAAGGCTGATGCGGCGAGTTCATTCCAACTTGAGTGATGCTGCTGGAGTCCAGATGCTTCGAATCCTCCACTTGATTGGTATCGCCTCAGCGTTCGCATGCGTGCCTGGCTGCTCGTCCGGTAACGGCCTACCTCCCGACGCGATGATCGCACTGCAAGAGGCGACTTCCTTCGAATTGCTATCACTGGACCCGGGTCAATCACAGGATCCAGACCGGCGCGACAGCCAGACTGAAGCTGACCGTTTACATGGTTGGATCGTACTGGGGACGACTGCGATCCAGGACTCCAACACACGAGCAACGCTCGTCTCTCGCTTCGCAGTTGGTGTCGCCGAACACAATGGCATGGTCGCATCGTGCTTCAATCCTCGTCACGCCATTAAAGTGATACACGATGGCAAGACGCATGTATTCGTCATCTGTTTCGAGTGCGCTCAAGTGGAATGGGACATTGATGGGCAAGAGACGAACGGGTTTCTGATTTCAGTATCGCCCCAGCCAGTGTTTGATGAGGTTCTTCAGAATGCCAATGTTCCGTTCGCTGAAAAGCCCAAGCATTAGCCGCGACAAGCCAGCAGGTGCGCACCGGCCTTCCGAAAACCGCTCGTGCCTCTGGTTACCTTCCGGGGACTCCTCGCAGTGAGGTGTGCCGACGCCTTGGTGCATGGTGGCCCGACGCTCCGCGTCGTGAATCACGACGCGGAGCGTCGGGCTACATGAATCGCCCTTGATACAAACCGGCAGGTTCCTCGACGAATCAGCGTGCTCGGGTAGAATCTCATATCACGAGATTCGTAGTGCAGGCCGGGTGACGCACCGCACCAGGCCTCGGGCGTCATGCCACATCCGAAAGCTGTTCGATGAACCTGGAGAAGTCCCTCGGGATCTGTAACCACCAAAACTGTCTCGATGCCGAAGCGTGGAGGAACCTGCGGGGGTATGCCAATTTGCTGCTCGCCAGCCAGGGGTTGCCGACGGCGCAGCTGAACGATCCCGAGGCCGATCATCTGTTTCAGGTGGCCGGGTCTCTCGTCGAACGCTCGGTCGAAAGGTCGCGACTGCTCGGGCAGTACCGCAGCCCGGTCGATCAGCGGATTGAGGCGTTTCTCCGCCAGCAATTTGCGGACCTGCCGGGCGGGGCGCAGGCTCGGCTGCCGGTGCCGACACTGGAACTCGACCGGCATGGAGTGGCGCGGGTGCTATCGATCCCGGCGGATGGGTCGGTGTACGAGAGCGAGTTGCTCACGTCGTACCGGGTGCGGAACGGGGTACTCCACAACCCGCGCTCGGACCGCCGCACAACGCAGGGGACGTTCCATGTCTGCGAGGGGGGCCTGCCAATTCCGGGGGACAAGTTGGCGGTGCCGCGCGAGACCTATCTGGCGTTGCTGAAGGCGGCTGTGAGTCCACCGGAGGAGCTTCTGGAACTGCCGTTTACCGACAAGCAGGCGGTGCGGACGAAGTCGTGGGTCTCGCTGCTGCTGCGTCCCATCGTCTCGCCCGAGGTCGCCGGGTACTCCGCCGAGCGGACGATGGAGGTGCGGTTCTTTGCCCCCGGGAGCCTGGTCAGCAACCTCGATTTCGTCGAGTCGATCTTCGGCAACGCGGGCGATCCGAGCCTGCCTCAGCACGATGCGGGACTCGATGTCGAGCATTGGACCGGGCATACCGGCTGCGTCATCCTGGCCCCGCATTTGACGAAGTTGACGAAGAAGTCGCTGGGGTTGCCGCCACGCAGCGGGGCCACTCCGGGTCAACTCCGCGACGGGATGTTCTGGGACAGCGAGACTGATCTCTACAATGGCGGGAACGCTTTCAAAGTCACCTGTCGCACGAGCGCAGGCGTGATCGTCACCATCATCGCCGACAACTACTACGGCTACTGTAAAAAAGAGGTCAAGACGCAGATCAGCTATGCCGCCAACCTGATGGGGAATGTCGAAGAGGAGCATGCGGGAGGGGCACTGGTCTTCGCCAGCTTTAGCATGGGCGATCAATTCCAGTTTAATAGTCGACGTTATAACGACCGCACGATCGCCGATGTCTTTCGCGACTACCCCAACCGCATTGTAGCGCAGGAGCACGGCTACGGGATCGACCGCCACTTCCCCGAAATGATCTACATCCCCGAGGACGCGCGGGCCGACCTCCGCGAGCAGAACATCACCTGGAGCCAGAACGGCACGCCCCGCTCGATCCCGCTGCTGCCGGGGCAAGTCTACCTCGCCCCCAGCGGCTACAAGCTGCGGATGGAAAAGCACCCGCAGGCTCCGTCGTGGCGACTGATCGGCACGGCGGGCGAGGGGGTCTTCATCCACAAGCCGTGTACGGTGTCGGGCGGCGGCAAGAGCGAGATCAGCAAGCCGATCGGCGACTACATGCAGTATGGCCCGATCTATACACTCAACTTCGAATGGGATGCGCGAGAAATCGACAGCATCTTCGCTAAGGACTATTCCGTACGCTGGAAGTCCTCCCAAACCCGGCAAGAGAAATACAAGGACCGCTCCAGCCGCCCACTCCTCTCTTCCGAACGCTCGCTCGGCAGCGTCATTCAACTGCTGACTCCATCAGACGAGTTCACCGACGACTACAACTTCTGGCTGCAAAAACGCCCGCACCACATCCATGCCCTCGTCTACGCCATTAAGCGGCTCTATCAACCCGACTGGGGCGATGACTGGCGGAAGCACTTCAGCGTCGATGTCGTCAACGGCATGCCGGGGCATGAACTCAAGCTGCACGACCGGCGGATCGTCGGGTCGTACTTGCGAGTGGGTCTGTTCGGCGAGCACGGCTGGCGAACCTTCAAGGTCCGCCAGGACTTCGCCGCTGCCGCCAAGGTGCAGACCGAGGACGACATCTCGGCGGCCATCGTTGTTCCGGGTGGTCAACTCACTGGACTCAACGCGAAGCATGTGGCCCCGAGTTACAAGTTCATCGCGAACTGTGAGTCGCGGCTGTTCCAGCGGCCCGATGATGCGGTGCATCGCGGCCTCGACAAACAGGCCGAGGCCGACCTCGCTCGGCGGGATGTCAACTTCGTCTCGAACTACGAGCCGCTGTCGCGAGCCACGGTCGGGGAGATGCTGTCGAAGGTCGTCGACTTTGACGCCTTCACCCCGCCGATGCAGGAGTTGCTCCATTCGATGGGCCAGGGCCGGACAACCGGCGAGGGCGACTACATCGTCTGCTCCGACAACCCGCGGCGGATCGATGGCGTCCCGTCGAAGAACCCGCGCTACTTGCAAGACCGGCCCGATCTGGTCCGTCCGCTCGACAAATACCTCGCCGAAATGGGAGTGCGGCTGTACCGCAAAATCCCGGATGGCCATCCAGTGCCGCTGCCAGTCAACGCCATCATCTCAGGTCGTCGCAACAACCCGCCCGAGTCGTCCAAGGGTATCCGCAGCCTGGCCGTCTACAACCCGATCCATTACCAGGAGCTGCCCGAGCTGTTCATGGACTACATCTGCTCACTGACGGGCAAGAGTCCCTCGACCACGGCTGCGGGGAGTGAGGGGGCACTGACGAAGGCCCCGTTCAACGCCCTGCGCACGACTGCCGACCTCAACGCGGCTCTGGTGTCGATGATCCTGACGAACCTCGCCGGGTTTTCGTCGGCGGCGGGACATGTGGGGCCGAACCACCGGTTCGATCACGACATCTCGCTCTTGGTGCCCGAGGTGTGGTGCCGCATGTCCGAGGACGAGCGGGACCCGGCCTACCTGATCTCGCACAAGTACCTCGAAAAGGTCAGTGACACGGAACTGAGCGGCGAGGCGATCCCCTCGCGGCGACTCGGTTATCGCATCACCGACCGGTTTGTGAAGCACTTCTTCGCCCGCATCTTCGACAACCCGGACAAGGTGTTCGACCTCCCGATTCTCCAGCCCGAGAAGCAAGACCCCGCCAGCTTCGCCGATGGGGTGAAGTACATCATGGAAGCCTACCAGCGGGTGGCCCGGCAATACTTCGAGGACGGCTCGATCGACGAAGCCTGCCCGCCGATTCGGGCCTTGCTGACGATCATGGCCCACGGCCAGTACGACGGGATGGACGAGACCCATCCCGAGATCCGCAAAATGTTTACCCTCGACTATTTGCTGGGGAGTGCGTGGTATCAGGAACGCCTCCGCACCCGGCAACAGCGCGACATCGAACTCTGGACCAAGCTGCTGGCCAACGTGGAACAGGCCCTGGCTCACCCCCAGCGATTCGATGTCGCCTTCCTCGCCGGTCTGGATACCCGTCGGCAACTGGCTCAGCGGGAACTAGACCGTGTCCGGCGGCCGGAGTACCTAGAGGAGTTGGTCGGCACGCTGGGGGCGTAGCGTGCGATGGCCTCCAAACTGGGATGAATGGTCTGTCGGCTCCACTTGCTGGCTACCGGAATGCGAGCAGTCTCTGGCTTGCACTTGATGCGTGCTAGCGGTGTCAATCTCTGAATCCGTCGTCACCCATTCGCCCCAGTTGTGTCAGACCCATCACTCTGGGAGGCTGCTCCGATGTCAGCAGATGAGAAGCGGTATCGCCCTGAGACTGGCGTCCTTACATTCACATGAAATGTGGGAGTGCCACTTGTGTCCCAGGCGATGACTTTGTGGGGTTGTGTAATCCCTTTCATCCTGTTCGAGGAACTATCTGCGCGGCGTGTCAGGCTCCTGATCAGCTGGACCAGTTCCACTGGGTCGGGACGGAGGAACTGCTGTCCGACGATCGCCAATGACTGTTCAAGAAGTCACCGCTTCTTTCGCTGTGGACGAAGCACTCTCCTTTCTTGGCAGCTGCCATCGGCGTGGGGTTTGTGTTTCTGGGTCCAGGGAAGGGGAAGCAGAACCCGTTCCTTCCGCTTCTGCTCTTTGGTGGCGGCAGTGCGTTGCTCATGTGGACGCAGATCAATCCGTTGATCGTGAGTACGTTCAAGGGGAACCGGTTTTACGAAAACGAATGAGGGGCTTCATGGTCCTGATGTTCTCCGGTTCTCCGTCAACAGCCGTTTCGGACGAACTTGGCTCTCCCGATAACCCGGCCCTCGTCTCCGTTATCAACCAGGCTCAACATCCTCGTCGGCGGTCTCAGCCTTGCCTCGCATCTCTTTGAGAAACCGCGAGGGCACCGAGAGGCGGCGTTTGCCCCACTTAATGCGGCTGGCGGCGCGGGTGAGGGTCAGGTAGTCCTGGGCGCGGGTCACGCCGACGTAGCACAGGCGGCGCTCCTCGGCGATGTTGTCTTCCGTGCCATCGACCGAGCGCTTGTGCGGCAGGATGCCCTCCTCCATGCCGACCATATAGACACGGGGGAACTCCAGGCCCTTGGCACTGTGCAGCGTCATCAGCTTGACGGCGTCTTCGAGGGATTGTTTCGTCTTGTCCGGCTCCTCTTCGCGGCCTTCGAGGGCCACCGTGGCGAGATATCCCGAGAGCTCGGGCTTGGGCGTCTTC
Organism: Planctomycetota bacterium; assembly: GCA_043743415.1. Lineage (GTDB taxonomy): Bacteria > Planctomycetota > Planctomycetia > Planctomycetales > Planctomycetaceae > TH-plancto1. Next base: position 7,956 of record JAYTWO010000403.1, on the reverse strand, counting down.
TCGACATATTGTGTGATGGAGTTAATGAACTCGTCGATCGTGGCTTGTCGGGCGAGTTGCTGGTGCGGCTCTTTATATTGCCGCTCGATCTCCGCGTTGTAATCGACAGCCTCGATCAGTTCGCGAGTCAGTTCGGCCATCTGGCGCGGGTGTTCCTCGAACCGAAGGCGGAAGCGGTCGAGCTTCTCCTGGAACGTCTGCATAGCTGTTGCGGCCTTGGCGGTAATCTCGCCGTCCTGGACGCAGACAGGGATCAAGTCGAAGAACGGCAGGCCCGATTTCACGGCGCGGGTCAGCACCTTCTCGACGCTGGCATCGCCGATGCCACGCGGAGGAGTGTTAATAATGCGCAATAATGCGGACTCATCCTTGGAGCTGGAGAGGACTCGCAGGTACGCCAGGATGTCTTTAATCTCCTTACGGTCATAAAAGGACTGGCTCCCCATCAATAAGTACGGGATCGCTGCCCGCCGCAGCTCCTGTTCGAAGATACGCGGCTGTTCGTTGGTGCGGAAGAGGATGCACAGGTCGCGGGCGGGCACCCCCTTTTGCTGGATCAGGAAGCGAATCTCCCGTACCAGCATTTCGGCCTCCTGCTGCTCGTCTTCGTACTCGATGAAGCGAACCTCGTTGGCCGATGTCTTGGTCGCGATCAGTTGCTTCTTGTGCCGGACCCGGTTGTGGCGGACGAGTGAGTTGGCGACGTTGAGGATCTGGTCAGTGCAGCGGTAGTTCTCTTCCAGGCGGACGGTCTTGGCCCCCGGGAAGTAGTTCGCGAAGCCGAGAATGTGCCGCACCTCCGCCCCGCGCCAGCCGTAGATCGACTGGTCATCGTCGCCCACCACGCAGATGTTTTTATGCTCCTGGACGAGGCCTTCGATCAGCTCGAACTGCGTGCCGTTAGTGTCCTGGTACTCGTCGACCTGCACATGGTCGAACCGCTCCTGGTGCCGCTGGAGGATGTCGGGGTGGTTGTTGAACAGCTCATTGGTGAGCAGTAGCAGGTCGTCAAAGTCGACGCCGCCAGTCGACTTCAATCGAGACTGATACCGGCGATAGGCCGACACGGCGAGGAATTCCTTGTCGTCCTCAGCGGCATCGCCCGCGCGGTCGGGTCGGATGCCGACCGACTTCCACTTGCCGATGATGGAGAGGAGTTCGCTGGGCTTGATCGACGACTCGGTGACGCGAATGTCTCGCAGGACCGAGCGGGCGACCGACTCCTGGTCGCCGCGATCGAGGATCGTGAACTTGGAAGGGTAGCCGAGTACCTCGATATCCGTGCGGAGGACATCGACGCACAACGAGTGAAACGTCGAGATCCACGGCCGCTGCTGCCGCGAACCGCCACCGCCGAGCAGATGGCGGGTCCGCTCCAGCATCTCCTTGGCCGCCTTGTTCGTGAACGTCACCGACAGAATCCGCTCGGGCCGCACACCGCTGCGAATCAGTTCCGCCATGCGGTACGTAATGACCCGCGTCTTCCCCGTCCCCGCCCCTGCCAAGACCAGCAGCGGCCCCGACAGCGTGGTGACCGCATCGCGCTGGGCGGGGTTGAGGATGGAGAGACGGTCGGACATGGGGAGGGGATGGTTGATGGTTTAGGGTTGATCGAAGGAGAGGAGGAGAGGAGGAGAGGGCTTGCACGGGTGATCCTGTGGTTGATCGACCATCATCCATCCACTTTCCCAAGGGGGCCGTATTTTGCCGAACGAGTGCGACGAAGGAAAGGCGCGCCGAGAAGTGGACTCCAGCAGGGCCGTCATTGATCCTTGACGAGAGGGAACGATTCCCAGCTGCCACTCCCCCATGATTTTGTTCCTCATGCTTTTGTGAATCTCCTGGCATTGCGAGAGGAGCGTGGGGAGAAGAGATTGACAAAATCATGAGGAACAAATCATGGGGCGTTCAGTGTGGTCGACACCAGACACTCCATACAGTACTGGTTGGTGGAGTTCGAACGATTATTCCGAGATGGTGGCGTTTCGGCTTGTCAACCGTCTTTCTCCCCAGTATCCGGAAATCGGCGATTCGGGCCCTTGGCGGAATGGCCTCGCTGACTCCCGGTGATAGAATCCCAGTACGAACTTGACGGTGGCTGGGCAGATCACTGTTGAGGGACATCTCCGTGAGTGAAGTGGACTGGTTGTGTTCTGATTGGCAGGGGACTCTGCCAGTAGGCTGTCATCGGTATGGCTTGCGGAGTAAGCCCGATCGATCCTTCAAACCAGCGTGGTCAGATGACGCATCGGAAATCGCAGTCAACCCCATTGCCTTCCCGCCAATTCGTGACGCCATCGGTCTTCGAAAGCCGTTTGACATCACGCTCCCGGCTGGTTCGATCGGACGATCACGAGGCCAACGCCATTGGCCTGCTCGATCTGGAGACCGGTAACCACATTCTCGTCAGCCATCCCGAATGGCTGAAGTATACCCAACGACACCGCGAAGCTGGCGTCCCTGTATAAGGGGTCGTGGCATCGCCGGGTCTGCCAGACCGGAATTGCATGCCCAACCTGATTCGCATGACAGACGCCATCGCTCGCCCGGTTCGTCCGCTGTTCACCGACTTAACCCGTAATGGGCTCTTGGCTTGGTGTGATGCGCATGGCGTCCCGCCGTACCGCGCCGATCAGATTCGCCAGTGGATCTTCGGCAAACGCGTCAACGACTTCGCTGACATGCACGACATCCCCGCAGCTGTCCGCAAGCAGCTCGCGGAGGAGTTCGATTTCTGGTCGGGGCGGATTGTCCGGCATCAGGTGTCGAGTGATCGAACCGAAAAACTTCTGTTGGAAATGCGGGAAGGCGATCTGGTCGAGTGCGTGCTGATGCGGGAAACCGACCGCGCCACGGTCTGTATCAGTACGCAGGTCGGCTGCGGCATGGGGTGCGTGTTCTGTGCCAGCGGCCTGGAGGGGGTGAAGCGGAACCTGTCGACGGGAGAGATTCTGGAGCAGGTACTGCGGGTGGACCGGCTGCTTAGCAAAGAGGAGCGGATTACCAATGTCGTGGTGATGGGGATGGGGGAACCGCTGGCGAATCTGCGGTCGCTGTTGCCCGCCCTCGATACGCTGAACGAGAAGGGCGGGATGGGGCTGGGTGCCCGGCGGATCACGATCTCGACAGTCGGCTTGCCGGAGAAGATGCGGGAACTCGCCCGGCATGGGACGCCGTATAACTTAGCAGTCTCGCTGCACGCTCCGGATGACGCCCTGCGAACGGAGATTGTGCCGACCAACAAACGCACGGGAATCGACGCGATCCTGGAAGCAGCTGAGGAATACTTCGTCGAGACTGGTCGGCGCGTGACGTACGAGTACGTGCTGCTGGCGGGCAAGAACGACGGCCCCGAGCAGGCTAAGCAACTCGCCAAGCTGTTGCGTAATCATGTGGCACACGTCAATCTGATCCCGATGAATCCGGTGGCTCCGATCGACCTGTCTGCCCCTGCCGAGCCGCGCACCAAGATGTTCGCCGAGATGCTGGAGCACGGAGGGGTCAACGTCACCGTCCGCAAGCGCAAGGGGGCCGACATCGACGCGGCGTGTGGGCAGTTGCGACTGACGGAGTTGACGCTCAACGTCGGTGCGCCGTAGCTACGTTCGCCAGAACGTGGGGAGCCGGAACCAGGTCGAATACCGGAATCGACTTCCGAAGTCTCGGAAGTCTGTCGGCAACCGCGTTGATCTCCAGGAGAATTCTTCCATGAATCGCATCTCACTGTCTATCGGACTGCTGGGAATGTGGATCGCGGTCGGATGCCAACCAGCACCCGTGACTCCGATCACGAATCCCCCACGGGTACCGGCAGCGACTTCCCCGATAGAAGTTGTGAAACCCTCGCCATCCCCAGAACCCCCAGCCGAGACGCCCCCCTTCGTCATGGAGGAGGGATTCCAGCCACTCCCCTTCCAGGACATGGCCGTTTTTCCGGCGGACGATACCACGCGGGAAACTTGGTCGAGCGTCGGAGATGAACTCCTCTGCACCGGCAAGCCGAAGTGCTACCTGCACACGAAGTCTCCATTCGGCGATGGCACGTTGCGGTTCGACTACCGCTTTGAGCCGGACCCGAAGGTGACCGACCCGACAAAGCTCGCGGCTCACAATACGGGCGTGCTGATGTTCATTCAGGAACCCCACGCGATCTGGCCCAAGTCGATCGAGGTCCAGGGCAAGCACAGCGAAATGGGCCAACTGCGACCCAACGGCACGAAAGCAGAGATCGAACTGCTCAAGGTGGTCTATCAGGATCATCCCGAGGTGCGTGAATCGGCCCGCAAGCCAGTCGGAGAGTGGAACTCAATCGAGATCGTGACGAAGGCCGGAGCGATCACCGCCTCGATCAATGGCCAGATCGTGGCCATCAGCGAACCCGGTACACTGCAGCGCGGCCTGATCGGTCTGCAAGCCGAAGGCCACCGCCTGCGTTACCGCCGCTTCAGGTTTGCTCCCGCCCCGTAGGACGGACATCCTTGTGCGTCCGCGTCATTCACGCCCAAAGCCCATGGGTTGCAACCCCTGGGCTTTTGATAACGATTCACAATGTCGCTCCAAATCGGTTCACTCCTCATCGCTTCCCCGCTCGCGCAGGCCGCCCTCAGCGGCTATAGCGATGGGCCGATGCGGCTGTTGGCTCGCCGGTTTGGAGCGTGTTATGCGTTGGCGGAAGTCCTGATCGATCGCTTCGCGGTCGAGGCCCAGTCGGAGAGTTTCGTCCGAAGACATCTGCGAATTGACGACGCGGACCACCCGATTGGCGGCCAGCTCATGGGTTCCGACCCAGCGCAGTTTCAATTCGCTGCCCAGCGCCTGGTGCAGGCCGGGTTCGATGTCATCGACATCAACTTCGGCTGTCCGGTGAAGACGGCCATCGGCGGGTGCCGAGGCGGGTATCATCTCGGCCAACCGGAGGCGGCCCTGGAAATCGTAGCGCGCGTGCGTGAAGTGGTGCCTCCTGAAATCCCCGTCACCGTCAAGATGCGGCGCGGGATCGACGACACCGCCGAGAGTCGCGACCGCTGCCTGACCATCCTGGAAGGGGTGTTCGAACTTGGCGTGGCAGCGGTCACTCTGCATGGTCGGACCGTGGAACAAAAATACGTCGGCCCCAGTCGCTGGAGCTTCTTGAAAGAGGCCAAGGCCCACTTCCCGCATCGCACTCTGCTCGGCAGCGGCGACCTGTTCACCGCCGAGGACTGCGTTCGCATGCTGGCCGAAACCGGAGTCGATGGCGTCTCGATCGCCCGCGGCGCGATTGGCAATCCGTGGATCTTCGCCAGTGTCGCCGCCCTGCTGAGGGGCCAGCCCCACCCGGACCCGCCGAGCATCATCGAGCAGGGAGAACTCGTGCGCGAACACCTGCGACTCGCCCGCGAAGTTTACGGCGATGCAGCCTGCGTCCCGCGTCTCCGCAAGCACCTCGTCAAGTACGCCAAGCTCCACCCCAACCTCGCCGAGGTCCGCAACACCTTCGCCCAGGCCAGCTCTGTTGGCGAGATCGAACAGCTGTTGACAATGCACTATTCGGATGACCGAGCGGGCGTCTGGCCGATGAGCGAGACGTAGCAGAAGTCGAGACGTAGCAGAAGTCGTCAGACTTCTGCCGTCCGTCCGCGCAGGTGTACGCGTTTAGCAGAATTCTTACGAATTCTGCTACGACCATGTGCTTGCAACCGACGGGGGTTTGTTGATGATGTAAGGGCGTTCCATCGTCCTGTCGGGAGAATGGCTATGACATCTTGCACTTCGCGGTTCCGTTTCCTACTGACGTGTGCAACTCTGCTGCTGGCGACCCGTGGGGTCGATGCCGCTCGGCCCAACATTCTGTTCATCCTGACCGATGACCAGGGGCCACACGCGGCGTCGTACCTGGGGAACAAGGAGTTGCCGACGCCGCACCTGGATGCCTTGGCGGCTCAGGGGGCGATCCTCCGGAATGCGTTCTGCGTGACGCCGGTGTGCAGCCCTTCGCGGGCCTCGATCGTGGCGAGTCGCTATGGGTCGGAACTGGGCATTATCGATTGGATCAATCCGAAGACGGAGCAGGAGATCGGCCTGAACCCGAATACGGTGACGTGGATGGAGCTGCTGCAGGAGTCGGGGTATGTCACCGGGCTGATGGGGAAGTGGCATCTGGGCACCGCAGCGCGGTATCACCCGACGCTGAGCGGGTATCAGGAGTTCATGGGGTTCCTTGATGGAGGGAGGCCGACACGCGATGCGATCCTCGAAGTCGGCGGGCATGACGTGCCGACGCAGGGGTTCATCGTGGATGTCGTCACGGACGGGGCGATTGAATTTCTCAAGGCCCACAAAGCCGACACGTTCGCCCTTTCGGTGCATTACCGCGAGCCGCACGCCGCCTGGCTCCCGGCCCCGGATGAGGACATGGAGCCGTTCAAAGACCTGGTCCCCACTCTGCCCTCCAGCGAAACGCCGGGCGTCGACGAGGACCGCCTCCGCAAGATGATTCGCGAGTATTACATCAGTTGCCGCAGCGTCGACCGCAGCGTCGGTCGGCTGATGCAGACGCTGAAGGAGCAGGGCCTCGACCAGAATACGATCGTGATCTTCACGAGCGATCACGGCTACAACACCGGGCATCATGGGGTGTTTCACAAGGGGAACGCCGCCTGGATGCTGAAGGAGAAACCGGAAGCCCGGTGGAAGGACATCGGAGCCAACAACCGCCCGAACATGTGGGATCAGTCACTGCGGGTGCCCGCGATTGTGTACTGGCCGGGGGTGGTGAAGGCGGGAGCGGTGATCGAGCGGACGACGACACACCTCGACTGGTATCCGACCCTGCTGGCCATGACGGGGACCGAGTTGCCGAAGGATGTCCCGGTACATGGACGGAGCATTGTGCCACTCCTCCAAGGAGAAACGCCCGCATGGTCGGATGAGTTCTACAGCGAGTACAGCATGCGGACCGGAGCGAAAGTCGACATGCGTTGCTGGCGAACACCGCAGTGGAAGCTGACGATCGACTATCGGCATCGCGACCGGGATGAGATGTACGATCTCGCGAACGATCCGCACGAGACGACCAACCTGATCGGGAGTGATCGACGCGAGGTGCAGGAGATGCGAGAATCCCTCGCTCGGAAGATTCTGGGCCGGATGCAAGAGATCCATGACCCTCTGCTGGCCGAACTTCCGGACCCCGAGCCCAAAGGCCCCTGATGTCTGACTCGTTCCCCAGCCACGATCCGCATGACCTGAATGTCAGCGTACGTCGGCGACTGCTGCTGATGGTCGCGGGCGGGCTGGCCACGGTGCTGCTACTGGCCTGTTGCGTCTGTGGCGGAGCGATGTTCTACTTTCGTCCGAAGATCGAACAGGATCCGGAGAAGGCGCTCGCGCTGACCAAGCAAATGCTCCGCGCGATCACCATTCCCAAAAGTTTCGAACCGCGCGGCACCATCGAACTCAACGTGTTTCATCAGTTGCGAGTCAGCGGGGCCTATTATGAAATGCCGAAGGTCGACAGCGTGCTGGCCCTGATCCACGTCGAGAGTCGCTGGAGTTCACAAGCCCGCGTGCGGCAGCACATCCGCGAGACGCTGCTGGAACGCGGCGGGGCCGAGGAACCGCTGCTGGTCCAGGAACGGGAAGTCCGCGAGATACCGGTCGGTCCCGACATCATTCGATTCGAATTCGCGACAGGGAAAGACCTAGCCACCGATAAGACCTATAAACTCGTCGAGGGCCTGGTCCCCGGCACCACGGGGGATGTGCTGATCTGTTTTAAGATCGACTCCGATGCGTGGGATGAGGCGGAAGTGCTGGAGATGTTGAGGTCGATTCAGTAGGGGGGGGGGGCGGGTGTGTGCGTCAGAACAGTCGGCAGCCGTGAGATTCTGCTTCCTATCCCCCGCGATCGATATGACTTTCACCCGGTGCGTATTGCGGGGGAGAGGGTGATGTGAGGGGGAAGAAACCACGGAC
>JAYTWO010000402.1:0-10573 GCA_043743415.1 Planctomycetota bacterium | reverse complement strand
ATGCCGCGTCCGAAGATTTGCCCGAGGCACGCCATGATTCTGGAGGAGTACCACGTCGCGATCACCCCGTTCCAAACCGGGTATCGCATCGGCTCCACGATGGAATTCGCGGGCCACGACGAGACGCTCAACCGCCAGCGTCTGGGCCTCTTGCGGCGCGGCGCGGGGGAGTACCTCATCGAGCCGTTCGCCGAACCCGTCGAGGAAGAATGGTACGGCTGGCGGCCGATGAGCTGCGACGGCAAGCCGATCATCGACCGCGTGCCGCGCTTGTCGAACACCTACGTCGCCGCCGGGCACAGCATGCTGGGCGTCTCGCTGGCCACCGGCACCGGCAAACTGCTGGCCGAGATCATGACCGGGACGAAGCCGCACGTGGACCCGCATCCGTTCCGAGCAGGACGGTTCTGATTCGCCCAGACCTGATCAGTCGTGATACCTCAACTGCGCGATCAGGACGGCATCCCCGTCGATCTTGTCACTGAAGTTTTGCATTTCACCCGATCCCCAGTCGCAGCATCACGCGATCGATGGTTTGGCCATGTGTTGTGACTTGGCTGAAGGCCCATTCCAGGTTGGTGCGCAGGTTTTCTCGCAGCAGCTCGCGGCAGGCTTCGAAGATCGTCGTCAGTCGTTGGAGGGCCCATTCCTGGGCGCGGTTCTGCCGCAGTTCGCACATCAGGAGTGTGTACGCCAAGAAGACCAGGTACATGTATCGTGTCTGACCCTGACTGGACAGCGCCACGTTGAGGTCTTCGGCGTGGAAAACGACAGGACATCGTGTCTGCGAGAGCGGCACGGCGTCAGCCTGCCGAGGCGTGTCCCCCGGACAGATGCTGGATCGCAGGCGGGAGCCTCGGCAGGCTGACGCCGTGCCGCTCTCGACGATGGTCCCTCTGCGTGGGAACATGGCGCTGTCCAGCTAGGTTCCGTCAGAACGAACCCGTATCGCAAGACTCGGCCTGCCGATTCACACAGAGGACTTGCTTTTGATTGGGTGGGGAGGCATTTAGAGAAATCTGGCGAAAGACGTATCGATTGGACGAGACCGGTAGCGGACCCAGCAACCCGACGCGTCAGCGAGGGCGTACGTCTCTCGATGTTCTGCGAGAGTTTGGCCCTCAGTAGAATTTGAGGTGACTCAGCCGGGGTGGGGGATTCTTGGTGGTACTCCTCGCTACGCTCGGCCCTCACTGACGCGCCGGGTGACTGATCTTGGGACCGCCGATGGGCGAATACCCCCGCCACTCTCTGAGCCAAACACGAATCCATCTACTTCGCTCCGAACGAGACGAGTTCGGCCACCTCGTCCGTCGGACCGTTCTTCTCCAACTTCAACCGAAACCCCACCGTGCTGGACCAGCTGTAGACGGCGTAGTCTGTGCCGTCCTTGGTTTCGCGGGTCACGGTGGGCGTCCCGGTCACCATGGCTTCGATTTCGCTCAGCTTGAGTGCCCCGTCGGTCGAGTCGGGATCGCGAGTCTTCAAGACCTCCGTGATCTTGGCCATCGTGGCATCGTAGCCCACCACGCTCTTCCGCTGCCCCAAGACCGACATCAGTCCCCAAATTAGAGCGCCCACAACCAACAGCCCGGCCACAGCACCGATGACCATCGTGAGCATCGAAGGCCCACTGGAGGGCTTCTTGCTGGACTTCGTCTTCTTCTTTTTACTGGAGGACATGAGGCAACCACATCAGGCAGGAGGATTGGGGAGACAGAATCCACGCATGATGGCGACTCGCGCTCCGGTGTCCAAGTCACTCGTCTGATCGGCGAACTCGGCTGTGTGTGCGTCGTCGGCTGTGGGGGCCACGCTGTTTTCGTCTACCATGCAGCCCGCCACCTCCCCCGGGTCTGCCTCGGTCGGGAATCAGCGGATCGGACATTGGGGACTTCATGGGTGGGTTCGAGATTGTCAGTTGGGGGCTGGTCGGCGTGTGGGCGGTGGCGTTGTTCCCGGCGTGGTATGGGATTTTTCGGCCGCGATTCTTGCGGGATGTTTCGCCGCAAGTGGGAGAGAACCTCCCCTCGATCTCGATCATTGTCCCGGCTCGCGACGAGGCGACTGCCATTGAAGAGGCACTGCGGCGGATGCTGAGCCTCGACTATCCCGACTACGAGGTCATCGCGATCAACGACCGCTCGACGGATGACACCGGGAGCCTCATGGACTGCGTGGCCGCTGAGGTCGGATCGCGTTTACAGGTGGTGCATATCGCGGAGTTACCAGCGGGTTGGCTGGGCAAGAACCATGCCCTGTCGCTGGGGGCCAACCGGGCACGGGGCGAGTTCCTGCTGTTCACGGACGGCGATGTGATGTTCGATCCGCAGGTTCTTCGGCGGTCGATGACGGTCGTCCAGGACCGGGCTCTGGACCATCTGGTGCTGTTGCCCGAAACGCTGACCTCGACGTTCTTCGAGACGGCCCTCATCAACTTCTTTTGCATCATGCTGATGGCTGCGACCCGGTTTCCGCTGGTGCGCTGGAAGTGGTTCAAGCAGGCCTACCTCGGTGTGGGGGCGTTCAATCTATTGAGGCGAACCGCCTACGACACCATCGGCGGGTTCCAGACGCTGCAACTGGAGATCGCCGACGACTTGATGCTCGGTCGCCTCGTCAAGCAGCACGGCTTGAACCAGGATGTCTATGGGGGGCAGCAGAATCTCAGTGTCCGCTGGCAAACCGGTGGCGTGTGGTCGATCGTGCGTGGCCTCGAAAAGAACGCCTTCTCAGGGACCGGCTACTCGGTCGTGCGGACACTGGGAGCGGTGGCTGTTCTGTGCTCGGTCTTCGTCGGACCGTTCGTGGCCCTGTTGTGCGGGAAGGTCACGCTGCCGGTTCTGATTCTCTCGATCGGCAGCCTGCTCGTCTCGGTGGGCACGGCCTGGACCGTCGGGTTTCCGGTGGCGGTGGGGTTGTTCTTTCCGTGGGCCGTTGTGGTGTTCAGCTTCATCATGCTCCGTTCGATGGCGATCACTCTGCGGCAAGGCGGCGTGCGCTGGCGGGATACGTTTTACCCGCTGGCTGATCTGCGACAGGCCCGCCAGCCTGTGCGTCGTTGAGCCCCATTGGGGCAGCTCCGGTGCAGGCTCAACTTCATGTGGGCGAAAGTGAGACATTCCTTCGTCGCCACGTTTCGCCAGAACGTGGGCGAATTCGCGTGCGTACTCGCCCTCTGGCGAGGGGCAGCTATGACTCACGTGTGTGGGGTGTGAACCTCTGAATTGTCGGCGAATTCTCCGAAATCGCTGTCTGAAGGCGATTCGTCAATGGTTCTCCCCAGCGCAGCCACGGGCCGCAACCAAATTGGAAAACTCGGAGTTCGCAGATCGTCCACCCCTTGGCGTCCTGGCGCCCTGGCGTCATTGCGTTCAATTCTGAATCGACGCGGTTCCAAACGGACAGAAGATTTCAACGCAAAGACGCAAGGGCACCAAGACGCAAAGGGGGGAAAGCTGGTACCTCGGACCGAACTGCCTCCAAAATCTGCGCAGCGCACTTACACATTCTGGGGGTGAGTCGTGCAGCGAGCGCCGTCCCGGCGATTTCGGAGAAATCGCCGACAAGGGCGTGGCCCACCGAGGGCTCGTGCCTCACCGCGCTCACCTCTGCCGGGGCGGAAGCGGCTGCATGATCCGCTTCATGACCTGCTTCACGACCGCCCAGTGCATGTACTTCGAACTCAACTGGAGCATCTTGTTCACGAGCCCCGGAACCACCAGCGTCCGCCCCGCGCGCAGAGCGTTGTATCCGGCCAGGGCAACCGGTTTGACTTCCATGGAGTTGAACCGAAACACCGGGGTCTGCCCCATCTGGGCCACGTCGCCGAAGTTGGTCTTCGTGGGGCCGGGAGCCAGGCAGGTGACTGTCACTCCGGTCCCCGCCAGTTCGGTTTGCAGCCCCTCACTGAAAAACCGGACATACGCCTTCGACGCATAATACACGGCGGCATTCGGTCCCGGCTGAAACGAGGCCGTCGAGGCCACGTTCAGAATCTGGCCGCGTTTCCGAGAGACCATGCCGGGAAGGATCAACCGCGTCAGCTCCGTCAGGGCCATCACGTTCACCTGAATCATGTCGGACAGATGGGAGTGCGACATCTCATCGCAATATCCCATGCCCCCGAAACCGGCATTGTTCACCAGACAATCGACTGTCCAACCCGCTGCCGTCACGGCCTCGAACAGCGTCTGAGCCGCTTGCGGTCGCGAGAGGTCGCTCACCAGCACCAGCGTCTGAATGCCGTACGTCTTCGAGAGCCGGTCGGCCAACGCTCGCAGCTTGTCCTCGCTGCGGGCGACGAGAATCAGCGAGGACTTGTCGCGAGCGAACAGTTCGGCCAGTTCCTCTCCAATCCCCGACGAGGCCCCGGTAATCAGTGCAGTTTCAGCAGGCATGGGAACTCTCAGTGCGAGTGGTGTCGGGTGGCGGCGAGGCAGAGTTGGATTGTGTCTGGAAAACGAGCAGCGTCAACCGGTGGGGGTGACTGTCGACGTAAAGTGGAATTCATTCCGTTCTCTGGCATCACGTTTCCGACAGATCGTCACCCCGCTCGCCGGGGTGGTTCCCGTGCTGGTGCGCTACCGGAAATTCGGTGGCGTGTCGTGGGATAGGCTTCCAGCCTGTCGTCTTCAGCCAAGAGACAGGCTGGAAGCCTATCCCACGGTCAACTTTCTCAGGCCGCTCGCCTTACGGGGCGAGAACTGCCTCGAACGGGTCGCGGATGCCGGGCGGGATCGGCAGCACACACAAATCCGCTCGCAGGCCCGGAGCGATGCAACCGACCGAGTTTCCGAGACCGAGCGCCTCCGCCCCGTGGGTCGTCGCCATCTCCAGCAGCGTCGTCGGAGCGATCTCCGGATGCTGTTGAGCGACATGCCGGACCTCGGAGAGCAGATTCAGATCAGGGTTACTGGCGCGGCTATCAGTGCCCAAGGCGACGCGAATGCCTCGCTCCAGTAACTCTGCCAACGGATAGAGGTCGTGTTGGAAGTAGCTGTGAGTCCGCGGGCAGTAGACGACGCTGAACTGGTCCTTTCCGGTGAGGAAGTCGAGTTCCTCCGAAGTGAGATAGTTCCCGTGGATCACGAGTACGCGCGACAGCGAAGAGAGTTGTTGCAGCACCTCGAGCGGGGAACGAAACGCCGCTCGTTGACCCGTCGTCCACAGCCCCCATTCGGTGAACAGCTCGGCCAGTGGACCGGTTCCGGTGGCCAGCAGTTCCAGCTCTTCTCGCGTCTCGGCGAGGTGCATTGCGACTGGACAGCGGGATTGCTTGGCGAGGTCCAGCACTTCGGAGAACAACTCGCGGCTCAGGCTGTATGGGGCATGCGGGCTGAGGCCAGCGGTCCAATTCGGAGACCAGTCGTTCGACGGAAGGGCGAGGCTCGGGAGGGCGAGGCTCCCGCCGAGCCGTGGCTGTGATGCGGAGATCTCTCCCTCTCGCGGCTGAGCCGGAGCATCGCCCTCCCAGCGGTACGCGGCCCCGACGGTCAAGTGTCGACAGGCATCGGCCATTTGTGGCTGGATGGCATCGGGCTTCAAGCCGAGAACTTCGCGGAAGACGACCAGCTGCGGGGACTGCGCTGGCGCATGGGTGAGGTCCACCTCTGAGACATTGAGAGCCGTGGGAGCGTCCCAGTCGTGGGTCGCAATCTCGCCCAGCAGAGTCACCCACGCCTGGGCGGACTCGGCGAGACCGCGTTGGATCGCCTGCCTCGCGGATGCGGCCATCTCACCTCGCCGCCACACCACCACATTGCGAATCCAACTCGCGAACGTCTTTTCGTACGGCAACGGGGCGGTGAGACCGCTGAACTCCAGATGCGTGTGGGCGTTCACCAGTCCCGGCAGAATCACGCAGTCACCCAGGTCGATCTCGCCCGCCAGACGCTCAGTCCCCACCGAAACAATCTGCCGCCCAGCCACCGTGACCCTAGCATCTTCCCACCAGCGCTCCGCGCTCCAGACCCAGCGGGCGCGATACGTCTTCAGCGGAGAGGGGGCATCGGTCATGACGGTGATTCGGAAGGGCCACGCGGGTGGGGCATTCGCTCATGAGAGGTCCGTCACCCATCCCAAAAGGGATCACAGAAAGTAGCCGATGGTTGAGCGGAGCGATACCACCGGTGGCAGTCTTTAGTCACCCGATCTCTACCAATCAGGAAGTCATTCGCCCAGAATTCTCCCGTCTACAGCCCTGTACTGCCAATGAGCGAAGGCACCCTCCCCGGCTGATCCTCCCCCAATCGGTGGCCCTGTTTCGCAAGCGATAGACCCTCTACGATTCACCTCGCGCCGAAGTGGCCATCAGACCTCGGAGAATTCCATGGCTCAGACCGAATTCAAAGTCCTGCCCGACCAGGACGATCTCACGAAAATCGCACGCGATCTGCGGTTCCATCCCAGCACCACAGCTCATCCGCAAGTCATCTCCCGCGAGCAGATCGAGGGCTTCAATCGCGAGGGGTATGTCCGCCCGCTGTCGATCTACTCTCCCACCGAGATCACCGCGATCCGCACCTACTTCGACGACCTGCTGGCGAAGGTCGTCGCCGCCGGGGGCGACAGCTACTCGATCAGTTCGGCCCATCTGAAGTATGGCAAGGTGTGGGACATCCTCACGAATCCGAAGATCGTGGCCTGCGTCAAAGATGTGCTGGGCGAGAACGTGATCGGCTGGGGTTCGCACTTCTTCTGCAAGATGCCGGGCGATGGCAAGGCGGTCGCCTGGCACCAGGACTCGAGCTATTGGCCGCTGACCCCCACCAAGGCGATCACCGTCTGGCTGGCGATCGACGATGCCGATCCCGAGAACGCCAACATGCGGTTCGTGCGCGGCTCGCACCACTTCGGGCATCTCACCTACCGCGAGAGCAGCGTCGAGGACCACAACATTCTCAACCAGTCGATCGACAATGCCGAGCAGTACGGCGAGGTGGTCGACAACCCGCTGAAGGCTGGGCAAGCCTCGATCCACTCCGACCTCTTACTGCACGGATCCCAGGCCAACACCTCCACCCGCCGCCGCTGCGCCCTGACCCTCCGCTATGCCGCAGCGGACGTGCGGGCGCATCTGGGTTGGAACCAAAAGGGGGTCTGGGTGAGTGGCCAGGATCCGACGGGGCACTGGTCGAATCGAGAGCGTCCGGCAGCGGACTGAATGCTGGCGGCAAACGGAAACGACTTTTCGGCCAACCCCCTACGATGTGGTCCTCAACACCGCCACCAGACGGTTGATGTCCTCGGGCGTATGATCCGCCGTCAGAGAAATCCGCAGTCGTGATGTCCCGCGCGGCACGGTCGGCGGGCGGATGGCGGGGACCAGAAAGCCTTGCTGCTGGAGTGCCTGCGAGAGCGTCAAGGCCGCCTGCGGATCGCCGACGATCAGCGGGACGATGGGGCAATCGACCTCTCCCAGGGCCGTTCGCCCCGTTGCCAATAACTCCGCACGCAACTGCCGCGCGAGGCCATGCAATCGCTCCCGCCGCTCCGGCTCGCAGCGGATGAGCCGGAGCGATTCCAGGGCTGCTCCACACGCTCCCGGTGTGAGCGCGGTCGAGAACATCTGGGGGCGGGCCGAATTGCGAATCCAGTCACACAGCCGTTGAGTTCCGGCGACGAAGCCGCCTTGCGAGCCGACGGCCTTGCTCAAGGTTCCGACTCGGACACACTCGCGGCCCGTCAGCCCCGCCTCCTCGCTCAGCCCGCGTCCGGTCGTCCCATAGACCCCGGTGGCATGGGCCTCGTCGATCAGCAGCATGCTCTGGGACTCGTCGGCCAGTGCGAACAACTCGGCCAGGGGGGCCGCATCGCCGTCCATGCTGAACAGGCTGTCGGTCACGATCAGTCGGCGGCGGGCGTCTTTCGCCTTGTCGAGTTCGAGCGACAACTGGGGCAGGTCGTGGTGCGAGTAGACCCGCAGCCTCGCCCCACTCAAGCGGCAGCCATCCACGAGACTCGCATGATTCAGCCGATCACAGAAGACGACATCGCCCGCCTGGACGAGGCTCCCGAGCGCTCCGACGTTGGCTGCGAAGCCGGTGGGGAAGAGGACCGCTGACTCGGTGCCTTCGAACTCGGCAATGGCCCGTTCGAGTTCGGCGTGGAGCGGAGTGCGGCCACTGACCAGCGGACTGGCGCGGGCACCGGCTCCGTAGCGAGCGGTCGCGTCCAGGGCCGCTGCGACCACGCGCGGGTCGCCCGCCAGGCCGAGGTAATCATTGGAAGCGAAGTTCACGAGTTCGACCCCGTCGACGTAGCAACGTCCGTGGGGCAACGGTGTGCAGACGCGAGCGATTCGGCGCAAGCCGGACTCGTCGAGTGCCTGCAACTCGCGTGTGATCCAGTCGAAGGGCATTTGGAGATGTTACCTCCCTGTACGACGGATGTCCTCGTCCGCGGGGAGGGCTGCGAGGGATTCAGTGTCGTCTTTCGCTCCGTGAAAGAACGTTCTTTCGCGGAGCGAAAGGCGACTCTCCTCTCCCTAACTGTTGATTACGGGGCCACGGGGGCTTCTCGTTCGGCGATCTTTTTGAGGTACTTCTCGATCGCCTGGCGGTAGTGGGCGGGGTACTTCTGGTCGAGCATGTTCTTGGCGGCGGCCTGGGCCTTTTCGGGGAGGTTGCCCCAGCGGTCCTTATGACCGGCGTTCTTGGGGTCGACTTCGCCTTCGCCCTCCTTGCCCTCGCCGAGGTACGACTCCTGAGCCCCTTCCGGCTTGCCGCTTTGAGGCTTGGCTTTCCCGCCGCCGCCGCCGCCACCGCCGCCCTGCTGCTGTTCGGCCTTCTTAATCAGTTCATCGAGCGTGGTGATGATCTTCTCTTCCACCCGCTGGACCTTCTGCCCGGCATGGCCCAGGTCCAAACGCCGCCGCACGTCGTCCATCTGGCGCGAGACTTCGTCGAGCGACTTTTCCTCCAGCTTCTCCAGGTCGACCTGCATCAGTTCGGCCAGCGTGACGTACCGCGCGGGCGTCTGCTCGGTCTCGTGGAGCAGGCGGTCGAGCGAGGTCAGCGCAGCGGCCTTCTGGAGCAGAGCTGTCTCGCACACGGCCCGATGGAACAGAGCCCCGGCCGGGTCGACGACATGTTGCGGATCGATCTCGGCGTAGACTTCCAGAGCTTCGTCGTAGCGGTTCCAACCGGTCAGAGCCCGCGCATACAACAGCCGCAGGTTGTTGATGTAGAACAGCTCGTCGTGCCGCGATTGGAAGGCGGAGGTTTCGACAAATGTCGAGTCGTCGACTGCGGCGATGGCCTCGACGATCTGGTGGGTTTCGGAGTCGGCGAGGACGAACGCCTGGATCACGGCGTCGAATCGCGCGGTCACGGAGGCACCGTCGGGCAGTGAGCTGATCGTCGATTGGAGGATGGCCGTCGACTTGTCGACAGGCACGGCTCGCTTGGTCATCCACGCCTGAACCTGATCGCGGCACTGCGTGACCGTGGGCGGGGCGTAGACCGTACTCGCTGCCGAGATCGGACTGACACTGAGCAGGCAGCCGACGCTGCCGAGAAGAATCGAACACAGGCGAAGGATCGAGATCACGGGATGGTCCCTACGGTTGTGGTCGCGGACACGGGATCAGGAAGTGTTGTGTGATGAAGGTCGGACGGAAGTGCGTTCCCCTTCGGGGGGTCAACCGACCGGTGGGGACGGGCAGGATTGCCCATCCTACGGACCTCTGCCTCACTTGTTCCGCCCCGTTGACAAATCATACGTGGCGGACTGGATTCGCTGCTGGCGTTTGGCGAGGTCTTCGGTCAGTTTGCGCTGTACAGGGTCAGCGGACTGTTCCCCGTCGATCTGAGTGCCGATCTGCTTGGTGATCCGGTTGACCTGGTTCTGGAGTGACCGGATCATCTTGAGTTCGGCCAACTGGTTCACGAGCGACTGGTCCTGCGGCTGGCCCTGTTGCGGCTTCTTCTGCGGGCCTTGCTGCTTCTTCTGCCGCTGCGTCTCCATCTCCTTCTGCAAGGCGAGGATGATCTCCTCCAGTGTCTCGATGACGAGCTGTTCCAGCAACTGGGTGGTGTCTCCCGTGTTGGCCTGGGTCAGTAGCCCGGCGACCGAGTCCATGTTGCCCCGCATCTGCTCGACCGCTTCCGGGAAGGCCACGGACGACCCCTCTTCCTTGAGCAGGACGAGGGTCTTGTCGGCGTCCGTGGAGTTCTCCCGCTGCTGCCGGGCGGCTTCACTGCATTTGTCGAAGTGGGCCGGGTTGCGTTCCTTCTCCGGAATCTTGTGGAGGCGGGTCGTCTCCGCGTTCACCTGCAATTGCACCCTCAGCATCTTCTGAAATCGGACTTCCAGCATCGCCAGGTACAGCTCCTTTTCCTCCTCGCGACGTTGTCGCAGGATTTCTTCGAGCTTGGCCTTCAGTTCTTCGAGCTTCTTGAGAGCCCGTTCCTGCTCCTCGCCTGCGGATTCGCGGCTCTTCTGTTCGAGGTCTTCGATGGCCTTCTGCATCGAGTCCTGGGCCTCTTGCAGGTCTTTGCGGCCCTCGGTTTGCTGGTCTTCGGGAGGCGGTTGATCTTGGGGCGGCATGGGGTCCATGGGGGACTGCTGG
>JAYTWO010000401.1:0-2608 GCA_043743415.1 Planctomycetota bacterium | reverse complement strand
GCCCCCGCCCAATAATCCATCACCGCTCCCTCCCCCATGGTCCAACAACTGGCGGAATGGTAAAAAGTTTGGCGATTAAAGCAACAGGCCGTGATGTCCAACGCTCGCTATCGATATACGAGTCGGGGCGGTGAGGCGGGCACGCTCCGCTTCGAAGACTGCGCGTCGCTGCTAAACGGCGGAAGTCCCGAGCACTGAATCTGCCAGCGTCACGAACCTCTCGACCCGCTGGGCGATGACCTCGATACTCCGCGCCCAGAAGTCCGGCTTCCGCAGGTCGTAGCCCAGCGTCGACTGCACCGCGTCCTCGGTCAGTTGGCAACCTGACGCGATCAGGAACTTGCGGTAGCGTTCCGGGAACTTCGGATCCCCCTCGGCAGCCATCGAGTACAGACCGTTCGACAACAAATACCCAAAAGTGTACGGGAAGTTGTAGAACGGCCAGCCGTGGATGTAGAAATGCAGCTTCGAGATCCAGAACCCGGGATACCAGCCGTCGTCCGCGAGGGCATTCAGATACGTCTCCTTCTGGGCGGCCAGTGTCATGTCCGACAGTTCGGCAGCGGTGAGTTCCCCCTTGGCGCGCGCGATGTGGAACCGGTCTTCGAAGACGAACCGGCTATGGATGTTCATCAGGAACGCCACCGAGTCGCCGAGCATCTGGTCCAGCATACCGAGTTCCTGGTTGACGGAGGAAGCCCCCGCGAGGCGCTTCTCGCCGAGGACCGCCTCGGCGAAGGTCGAGGCAGTTTCGGCGAGGTTCATCGGGTAGTCCTGGAGCAGGAACGGCTGCTCCCTCAAGACCCAGGAGTGGTAGGCGTGGCCGAGTTCGTGGGCTAGCGTCGACATGCTGTCGGCGGTGCCGGTGTAGGTCATGAACACGCGGGTTTGTTGCTTCGTCGGGATGCCGGTGCAGAAGGCCCCTTGACGTTTGCCGCCTCGGTTCTCGGCCTCGACCCACTTCTCGCGGAAGGCGTGCTTGGCGAAGTCGCCGAAGTCGGGGCTGAACTGGGCGAAGGTCTCGCTCACGAGGTCGACCGCCTCGGGATAGCTCAACTCCGATTGTGGCTTCTCCCCCAGCGAGGTCGGCAGCGGGGCATAGATGTCGTAATAGGCCAGCTTCGGCAGCCCCAACAGCTTGGCCTTCCGATCCAGGTACGGCAGCAAGCACGCCCGCTGGTCATTGACCGTCCCCCACATCGCGTCGAGTGTGCCGCGCGACATGCGGTTCAACCGCAGCGGGGCCGCCAGGTGATCGACGCCCAGCCGCTTGTACTTGGTAAGGCGCGCCCCCGACAGGTGGTTGAGTGCATCGGCACACGTGTCGGCCAGTCCGGCCCACGCCTTGTCGAAGGCGTAGAAGTTATTCTGCCGCACCGTGCGCTCGGGCATGTCGAACTGAATCTGGCCGGGGGACTTTTTCACGACCCGCCCGCGTTCCATGACCTCGATCTTGAGTTCGCCGGAGAGTCGGTCATAGAGCCGCGACCACGCCTGCGCTCCGTCCACGGCGAGCTCATTGGCGAGTTGCTCCTGGTCCTTCGAGAGTCGGAGTGCGGCGTTGCGTCGGCACTCTTCGAGGACGAACCGCAGCGTCTTGAGCTGAGCATCCTCGCCGATGAACTGGTCGAATGCCGCCTCAGCCACGCCGACGAACGCCAGCTCGACGTTGGCCAGTACCCGCTGTCGCAACGGGGTCAGAGCGGAGAGCATCCCCTCGATCCGCTGGAACTCCTTGTTCTCGGCATCGATGGCAGCATGACAGCCGACGAAGGCTTGCAGGTCTTCCTGCCGCCCCAGGATCGACGACAGTTGGCCCATGAACGGTCCCCAGACCTTCGAGGCACCGCTGGCTGTCACGGTCGGAAGAGCATCGGAGGCATTGGCCAGTTGGGTGAGGTCAGCCTGGAACTGCTCCAGATGAGCTGCGAAGGGGGGCGTTTGCGGGTTCGGAAGGATCGAGTCGAGATCCCAGTTCAGGGAGTAGAGCGTGGGGTCGGACATGAGGCGTTCCTGTGCGTGAGGCCGTGGCTGGTCGTCGATCCATCCGACGCGCGAGTCCGGCCAGGCGATGAGCACTATACCTTCGCCAGCGTGGGGTGCCACTGCTCTTCTGAAGGGAGCCTCCTTCTGGATGCAGAGAGGCTCGCTGTATTCCTTGATCGGCGGTGTCGCATCGAGCGACCACTGGATAATCTCATACATCTCTCAAGGATGGGAGAGTCCCCAGGCGAGCGGTGAGTGAATACTGACCGTGGGATCGGCTTCCGGCCTGTCGACTTGGGAGAAGAATGACAGGCTGGAAGCCTATCCCACGGGGCAGACAAGTCTGACCGATCGCCCCATTGTTCAATGCCCCCGCTCGTCCTTACAGGAAAGCCCTCCGTGAATCGCATCTCCGCAGCCACCTGGGCCACCCTCGCTGTCCTCATCGGCGTGGTGCTGCTGTTCCTGCCCACCCCGGAAGGCCTGCCAGTCACCGCCCAGCGGACCGCGGCGGTCTCGGTGGTAATGGCGATTCTGTGGATCGCGCTGCCGGACAATATCCCGGCGGTGAGTCTGATTCCGTTGGCGATGTACCCGTTGCTGGGGATCGCCGGGGCGAAGA
>JAYTWO010000400.1:0-32257 GCA_043743415.1 Planctomycetota bacterium | reverse complement strand
CCTTGCGCCGCCGAGAACCATCAGTCCTCCTTGATATTGCGCAAATCTTGTGCCATGAAATTGGGAACTTGTGTATAAGGATGAGAGCCGGAGCTTGGGAACGAGGTCTCATGAGCATGACGATGGACGACAAAGCCGGTGGGCGATAATCGCCTCCCCGCCACTTCGTTGGTCACAGTGGCGTTCTGTCGGACACGTCTCCGTTGCGATTTCTCCTCCAATCGGCAACAGTGGTCACAGATTCGCAGCTGTCCCGCAGGCCGGGCGTTTGGGCGTTGGCTCAGGCGTCTGAGTGGTGCTTTGCGGGAGGGTTGGTTCTGTTCCCCAGTCGATCACTCATGTCACTCTCTTATCGCGATTCTGGTGTTGACCTTGAACTCTATGAGCAGGCGATGGGCCGCATTCCGGCCCTGCTCGCGCGGACGAACACGCCGCGAGTGATGCCGCTTCCGGGAGGGTTCGCGGGGCTGTTCAAGTTGCAGGATGCGGCCCACAAGTACCGCGACCCGGTGCTGGTCTCGGGCACGGATGGGGTGGGCACGAAGATCAAGGTGGCCCACATGGCGGGGGTGTACGACACGATCGGGATCGATCTGGTCGCGATGTGCGTCAACGATTGTTTGTGCCTGGGGGCCGAGCCGTTGTTCTTTCTCGATTACGTCGCGATGGGGAAGGACAACCCCGACCGCCTGACGCAGATCGTTAAGGGTGTGACCGATGGTTGCATCCAGGCCGGGACCGCTCTGCTCGGCGGCGAGACGGCGATCATGCCGGACATCTACAGCGTCGATGACTTCGACCTGGCCGGATTCTGTGTGGCGGTGGCGGAGAAGGACAAGCTGCTCACCGGTTCGTCGATCCGTCCGGGGGATGTGCTGATTGGCGTGCCGAGTACGGGGTTCCACTCGAACGGGTATAGCCTCGTCCGCAAGGCGGTCTTCGAGGCCGGAAAGCAGAAGATCGACGCCCATGTCCCCGAGTTGGGAAAGACCGTGGCCGAGGCACTCCTGGCCCCGACCCGCATCTACTCGTCGCTGACGGCCAGCGTGCTGTCGAAGTTCATGGTGAATATCAACCTGATGGCGATTGCCCACATCACCGGCGGCGGGCTGGGCGACAACATCACGCGGCTGCTGCCGGAAGGCTGCGCGATTCGGATTGATCGCGCCACCTGGGCCCCGAACCCGGTGTTCGGGTGGGTGCAGGGACTGGGCCAGATCGACCGCGAGGAGATGTTCCGGGTGTTCAACATGGGGATCGGCATGGTCTTCGTGGTGCGAGACGATGTGGCCGACCGCCTGATGCAACACCTGGCGAGCCTGAACGAGACCGCGTACATCATCGGCGAGGTGATCGCCGGTGAGCAGAACTGTGTCTACGTGTCTTAGCGACCTTCGCCAGAAGGTGGGCGAATTGTCTCGGTTCGCAAGATTGGAGGGAGTGTGCGAAAGTCACTTCATTTGTTTGGGCGCGGGTTCAGGCCGCCCACGTTCTGGCGAACGTAGTTACGGTTGGCCATGGACCGCACTGGAGAAATCCTTGCCGGGAACGTACGATGACACTCTTCGCATCCGGGTTCGGATGCGTTGAGGGGGCTGTAGCTCAGCGGTTAGAGCAGGCGACTCATAATCGCTTGGTCGCGGGTTCGATTCCCGCCGGCCCTACTTTCCCCTGTCCCTGCGGTCGTGGCTTGGCACCGGCGAAGCGCTGGCACCGCCACTGACAGTCACGCTGTTCCAGGAGTGGAATCGATGGCAGGTCTCGGACGACCCCGGATCGGGCGACCTCTGCGATGGGGCGTGTTTGCCGCCCTCTGCTGGAGCGCACTCGCAGCCACTCCACTCCCGGCCCAGTTTGGCGGGCAGTTCCAGATGCAGCCGCAAACTCCCGAGGAGATTCTGCGGCAACGACTGCCTCACGAGCCGCAGGTCGTGTCGGAGATCAGCGATGCCCGCGAAATGCTGGCCAGCGGGGACTACGAAGCGGCGATTGATGTCCTGCAACCGCTGCTGGAAGAGGGTGAGGACTTCTTTGAATTCGAGCCGGACCAGCCCGCGACGAGCTCACTGGATCGTGTCGAGTCGCTGCTGCGCGGGATGCCTCCCGAGGCGATCGAGACCTACCGCCGCCGCTTTGAACCGCTGGCGGCACAGCGTCTGGCCCAGGCCCGGCAGCGAGGCGATTTGACGGAACTGCTGGCGGTTGTCCGCATCTACCCGTTGACTCTCGCGGCGACCGAGGCGACCGAATCTGCCGGAGCGTTTGCGTTCGATCAAGGCGAGACCGCGCTCGCCGCGCGGTTGTGGGAGCGTCTGCTCCCCGCCACCGAAGTCGGTCCGCAGCGGACTTCGCGGTTGATCCGCATTGCCCAAGCCTGGACTCTGGCCGGTCAACCGGAGCAGGCGGTCGAGTACGTGCGCGAGTTGAGTCCGCTGGCGCAGACCTCGCCCCTCGAGTATGAAGGCAAGCTGTTGTCCCCACCGGCGACGGGGGATGTGGCGTGGCTGAACAAGGTGTTTGGGCCGGTGGTGCCGCTGGTGCCGCAACGCTCCCTCGACTGGCGGATGAGTGGCGGTCATCCGCGCCGTTGGGGGAATGGCCCGCTGGTGTCGCCCTTGCAGCGTGGCCGTTGGTCCTATCCGCTGATTGACCCGTACGATTTCTATGTTGCGGGCAAGGACCAGAAGTTCCAGTCGGTGCTCCAATTTCTGGAGACGAAGTACCTGAAGAATGATCGGTTGGAGACGGCCCGGACGGTGCCGCTGGTGCTGGGTTCGCCGCTGGTGGACGGTGAGACCGTACTGGTGCAGGGGATCGCGTCACTCAAGGCCCTGGATGCTCGCACCGGACAAATCCGTTGGTCGGGCGTCGTCAAGGACGACACGTTTCTGTACTGGAGTGAACGCAACTACGCCGAGACGGGGACCATTTCCAACGGCCATGACCAGTTGGTGGAAGCCTATCTCGGTCAACGGTCCTGGATGAATCAGACGGGAGCCTCCCTGGCCAGTGACGGTCGCCAAGTCTATGCGGTGTCGTGTACCGGGATGATCGGCGCGACCCCACCGCAGAACATCTTCACGCGGAACCGGATGCCGCCCACGCGACATGAATTGACACCGCCCAGCGACAACCGACTCCTGGCCTACGACATCCAGTCCGGACTGCTCAAGTGGGAATCCGGGGGACCATCTGTGGCCCTGCAGTACGATGAAGATGGCCGATTGACGGGTGAATCGCGCCGCCTGGGCGGAGCGTTCTTTCTGGGGGCTCCCCTCCCGCTCGATGGCCAGCTCTTCGTGCTGGCCGAAGACAAGGGGCAAATCCGGTTGTACTCGCTGTCCCCGGAGACGGGGGAAGCGGAATGGTCGTTGCCGCTGCTGAATCCCGACAGCCCCATCGCCTATGACCTGACGCGGCGGCAGTACGGTCTGTCGCCGTCCTATGCGGGGGGGCTGCTGATCTGCCCGACTGGAGACGGAGTGGTGGTGGCGGTCGATCCCTTGCGCCGCCGCATGGAGTGGTTTCGACAGTACCAAACTCGCGATGTATCAACTGACCCGCGCATGGCCCGGATGCTGCGGATTCAGATCCAGATGCAACAAGGTTCACGCAACGGCAATGAGGGGATCCTGGACCAGCAATTGCGGGAGCGTCGCTGGTTCGATGCGACCCCGATTCTCACCGCGGGCCGGATCGTACTCCCCGCTCCCGAGAACCACATGCTCTACTGCCTGGAACTGGAGACCGGCAAGACGCTGTGGGAAATTCCGCGCGGGGAGGGGCTGTTCGTGGCCGCCTGTACGGAGCGGCATTGCCTGATCGCCGGGGAGCGAAGTTTGCAGGCGGTCGGCCTGAACGATGGCAAGGTGAAGTGGAGCCAGGCGATCCCGACCCCCACGGGGCGCGGTGTGGTCAGTGGGAACCAGTACCTGCTCCCGGTGGACACGCACGAAATCCTGGCGTTCCACCTGCGGACGGGGCAGATTCTGGCGCGGTCGGGGATCGATGTCGCCCACACGGCGGGGAGCCTGGTGGCGGCGGGGGACCGGCTGTTGATGCAGACCACGCGCGAGGTCGTCGGCCTGCGGTCGCTGACCGACATGCACGCTGAGATCGCCCGCACCGTACACAACGCGAGTACGCGGGCCAGCGCCCTGGCCGAGCAGGGGGAACTGCTCCTGTTTCAGGGACGCGAACCCGAGGGAATCGCTCTGCTGCGAGAGTCGCTCCAACTGAAAGAGTCTCCCCCCACGCGGCGGCTGCTCGTCTGGTCTCAACTGGAACGTCTGAAGGCAGACTACGCGGGATCGAAGGCGATCATCGCCGAACTCAAGCAGACCGTGACCGACGCGGACCAGAAGCGGCTGCTGAACCGGCTCAATGCCGAGGGGCTCGAAAAGTCGGGCGACTCACTGGCGGCGTTTCGCGAGTACCTCGACCTGGTGAAGGAGGTCGGTGCGAATGACACGCTGATGGAGATGTCCTTTGACCACCGAGTGCGCGATGACCGCTGGTTGCGGGGGCGGCTGACGCACCTGCACTCGCTGGCCAGCGAGGCACTCCGTCCGCAGATGCGACAGTCCTTGCAAGAGGTGATCGCGGCCCTGGAGCCGACTCTGAAGCCGCACTTCGCCGGTGTGCTGGGGATCGATCTCGCCCCGCAATTGCACCTGGAGTTGTCCCTGAAGAATGGGTGGGACCAATTCAAGACCGAGCGTGTGTTATGGACGCTCAGTGAATCGCCCGACCCCGCGCTGCGTGGCCCGGCAGTGGGCAGGCTGGTTCGCAATGAATTGTCGCAGAAGCGCACGACCTTCCTGGGCCACCTCGTGAAGGAACTCCAGCACGGTCTGGCGAAAGTGGAATGTGAACCCGGGGTCACGGGGGCGGCACTGCTGGAACAGCTGCGTGGAGACGCCCTGTCCGGCCCGCTGCTGGCCAAGCTTGATCGTCCCGCGACTCTCCCCACCATCACCGCCCGATTTGCCGGTGCCTCCATGCAGACACGGCAGGTCTTTCCCGTGCTGGGGACGCGGCGTGGCCCCTTTGCCGACTGGTTGTTCACTGCGGAATTCACTCCCACCCGAAACGTGCAGTGCAGCGATGGCAGCGGAACGGTCCGTCATACGCTCAATCTCGATTCGTTGGGGCAGATGGCGATGCCGCAACTGCGTTACGTGCAAACCGATCCCCAACTGGTGCTGCTGGCCTTTCGAGATCGCTTCGCGGTGGTCAGTCCCATGGACAGCGGAGGCAATCAATTCCAGACCCGGTTCCAGTTCTCCTTCACTCCGCCAAACGATGGGCTCAATCGGATACAGCGACCGGCTGCCGACATGAAGCCGGGTGTCCGGGACGCGGTGTACCCCACCGCTGACGGTTCGTATCTTGGGAATGTGGGACCGCTGACCTATGACACGCTGTGCTACATCTCGGGAAGCGAGTTGTTCGCCGTGCAGCCGCAGACGAAGGACTCGAAGCTGCAATGGAAGCGGAGCGGCGTGACGCCTGGATCGGAGATCTGTGCCGACTCGGAGTATGTGATCTTGATCCCGCCCCTGCTCGATCGACTGGTGGTGTACCGCGCTGCGGATGGAGCATTTGTGGCCGAGCGGGCATTGCCCCCGGGCTGCGTCCAGCGCCAGCGAGCCGACTGGGGACGGTTGTTTCTGGTGAATCGCACGGGAGCGGGGGCAGGCACTCCCTCGGAGCGACAGACCTGGGCGATGTACGACCCCGTGACCGACAAAGACGCCTGGAGCATCACCCTCCCGGCAGGTTCGGTGTGGGCTCCCGTCGACGGAGCGGACCTCGCATTCCTGGAACCGGACGGCACACTCCGGCTCGTCGATGATCAGACAGGCACACCACTCTGGACGGCATCGATGCCATCCCAGCCGGTGCCTCCGACTGAGTTTTCCGTGCATGCCGATCAGAGTCGCCTGTATGTCCACACCTGGCATCCCCGGACTCCGGATCAGGACTACATTTCCGAAGCGACCTCCAGCAATGGGAGCGCCGTTCCCGTCAATGGACTCGTGGTCGCCCTCGATCGCCGAGACGGCCAGACCCTCTGGTCGAGGCCGCTGGAACAGCAGTTGTTCCGCCCGTACCTGCCCGTGGGGAGCGGTCTGTTGCCGTATGCCGTGCAGCGCAAACGCGAGACGCTGGCGCAGACATTGACCATGCTGGAGTTCCTGAGCCGCAGCACGGGTGAACCGGTGCATGCTCTGGAAGCCTCCCGTGCCAGCGGTTCTGGCGAGGCGTGGGCCCGCCTGCCCAGCGGACTGCTGCTGCTGCGAGTGAGCGGCCAGGACTTCCGCCTGACTTGGGAGGGGGACCCCGCCGCCGAAGCCAAACCTCCCGCCCAAAACGAACCCGTCCCCGCCCAGCCCCCCGAGGCCCCGATCAAGCTGCAGTAAGGGAATAGGGAATCGGGAGTCGTATGCAATATGCCCACTCACCACTCACCACTCACCACTCACCACTCCGCATGAACCCTCTCGACGAACTCCAAAAGCTCGCCGCCCACTTCCCCGACAGGGACCACCTGTTCGAGAAGGTGGAGCATATCCCCGCGTCGACCACGCCGGAGCCGTACAAGTCGCTGCTGGTCCATGAACAACACATGACGGTGACAATGGAGCAATTTTACCGCTGCGGGGTGGAGGTGTCGGTGGTCTTTGAAGAGCTGCAAGACCCGCTCTACATGCGAGAGATCTTGCTCACCAAGACCGGCACGCAGGAGGTCATTCAGTTCGGTCTGGTGCGGTTCGACTTCAGTTATGTGACCCCTGCGGTGAAGGCCGAAATCCTCGCCAAGGAGCTTCCTCTGGGGCGGGTGCTGATCCGGCACAACGTGCTGCGGCACATCGATCTGGGAGCGATCCTCAAGATCACTCCCGGGCCCGCCCTGTGGCAGCATCTGCAACTGACGGATGCGTCCCCCGTCTACGGCCGCATGGTGACGATCTTCTGCAACGGTCGCCCCGCCGTCGACCTGCTCGAAGTCGCCACCCCCGTCGCCTGGCCCACGTCCCCGACATAACATCCCAGTCCCTTCCTCCATGCCCGACATCCTGTACTTCGGTGACACGACGCTCGCTTCAGCGGCCGCCTACCTGGCGGGCGTGCTGCACAAGAGCGGCTGGACGTACGACTACGTGCCCAGCGATGAGGCCGCTAACGGTTCACTGTTCGAGAGGCCGTATCGCGCGTACATCCTGAGCGACTACCCGGCAGACCGCCTTTCGACATCGCTCCAGCAGCAGCTCGTGAGGCATGTCGCCCAGGGAGCGGGACTGTTGATGATTGGCGGCTGGGAGTCGTACCACGGGCAGGGCGGGGACTGGGACGGGACACCGCTGGCGGAGATTCTGCCGGTCGAGATCTCGACTCAAGATGATCGGATGAACTGCGACCACCCGGCATTTGTGAGGGCGTTGGACCCGCAACACCCGATCACGCGCGGGCTCCCCTGGGATGCGCGGCCGCCTCTGATCGGAGGCTTTAATCGCTTCGTGCCCCGCGCGGGAGCGGCTCCACTCTTAGAGGTGGCGAGGTTTGCAGCCACTCGTCACCACCACGAGTACACACTGAGTCCTGGCGGTCACGATCCCCTGTTGGTGGTGTCGACTCACGAGCAGGGCCGGGTGGCCGCGCTCGCCACCGATGTCGCCCCACACTGGGTCGGCCCGTGGGTCGATTGGGGTTCCGAGCGGGTAAAGGCCCAAGGCCCCGGTGCCAGTGAAGTGGAAGTCGGCCACCTGTATGCTCAGTTCTTCCGCCAACTCGTCGGCTGGACGAGTGGCTTGATCGAGTGAGTTTTTGTCGTCAGTGTTCAGTCGTCAGTCAACGCCCAGGGGTTGCAACCCCTGGGCTTTCCGTCGTTCAACCCTCAGCGGACTCCCTCATGCGATTCATGCCCCTCTCGCTCCTCCTCCTCTGCGGACTCGTCGTGACTGCCTCTTCGAATCTCTCCGCCGAAGAACCCGCTCAAGTTCTCAAGCACATCGTGATGTACAAGTTCAAGGACGACCTGACTCCCGCTCAGGTCGAGGAGGTCGTCGACGCCTTCGGCAAGATGACCAAGCAGATCGACACCGTGATCGGTTACGAACACGGCACCAACGTCAGCCAGGAGATGAAGTCCGAAGGCTTCACGCACGTCTTCGTCGTGACCTTCAAGGACGAGGCCGGTCGAGCAACCTACCTCAAACACCCCGCCCACGACACCTACGTCGCCCTCGCCAAGGGGCGGCGAGAGAAGGTGATCGTGCTGGATTACTGGACTGAAATGGGGAGGTCGACTCACCGATTCACTCCATAGATAGGTTGCGACTTATCAGAGAGTCGTGTGTAATGATTCGATTTCCTCGGTTCGCAAACCGAGATTGCGTTCCGGAGACAGCATGTTCAAGAACCTGAAGATTTCTGGATTTCGAGGGATTTCCGAGATGGAGATTGAAGGCTTCGGCCAGATCAATCTCCTATTGGGGAAGAACAATGCGGGCAAGACGACTGCGATGGAGGCGTTGTTCTTGCTGTGCGGGGCCACGACTCCCTCCCTGCCAATGACTGTCTGCCACCTGCGGGGACAGCGTGTCTTCGGGACTCATCCCGATGCCGTCTGGCGATCACTCTTTTGGCGAATGGACCCCCGCAAACCGATCTCAGTCTCGGCTCAATTCGATCACGAACCATTTCCACGAAGATTAGAAATTTCGGCCACTCTGGTCGCTCGCGAGTTGTCGGACACCGAAGACATTGGGGTGGCGAGTTCATCCGACGACCAGCTGATCCAAGGTCTGCGACTGCATTACTCCGATGGCAATGACCACGAATTCATCACCAAGGCTCGTTACGACCATGATCGTAGCACGATCGATGCGGTCACCACGGAAAGAGGCGATTATGTACGAGGAACGTTCTTGTCTGCTCGGTCATATTCGACGATGGAACGCGATGCTTCACAGTTCAGCCATCTGCTTCGCATCAAGCAGGAACAGGAGATCGTCGACGCCTTGGCCGTCATTGAACCCCGAATTCAGCGGGTCGAGGTGTTGTCCGAATCTGGTCGTCCTGCCGTGTATGTGGATCTGGGACTTCCATCCCTGATTCCGTTGGCCGCATGCGGAGAGGGCTTTGTGCGATTCTTCTCAATCGTTGTGGAAGTGACCAGTTGCCGTCGAGGCGTGCTGTTAGTGGACGAGATTGACAACGGATTGCATCACTCGGTCATGTCGAAACTGTGGATGTTGCTGGGGAATCTGTGTGCGAACCATCAGGTCCAGTTGGTGGCCACTACCCACAACGAAGAGTTGGTTTCCAGTGCCGTTGAGGGATTGGGAGAGGCTGCCGATGAATTGGCCGTCTTCCGTCTCGACCGACGGGACGACGAGCATCTGGCCGTACGTTACGACCTGGAGATGCTCCGCTCGGTAAACCAAGAACACATGGAAATTCGGGGTTAAGCCAATTGTCCAAGAACTCAATACAACCAGGTACCCAGACCCTGTTGTTGGTCGAAGGAACACATGATGTTGATTTCTTCACGGCACTGTTGCGAGCCCGTCAGCAGACTTTGAATGCCTTCCAGATATTACCTCTGGCAGGCAAAACTAATCTTGCGATCAATCTGAAGATCATCAAGAACGATCCTGAGTTTCGGTCGCTGAAGTCTTTAGGAATCGTACGTGATGCCGATTTCCTGGACTCCAGTACGGCAACGAGGATCCCCACCGCAGCAGAACGTGCGTGTCAGGCAGTTCTGGACACGCTGAAAAACTTGGCACTGGCAATCCCGTCACGACATGGTGAAGTCATGAATGGTGTTCCGAGAACGGGAGTGTTCATCATGCCGGATGGGGTCGCTGACGGAATGCTCGAATCGTTGTGCCGTTTCGCCGTCAATGAAGCCCCCTCAGCTCATTGTGTTGACACATTGTTTCAATGTGTGGGAACCCAATCAATTTCGCCGAAAGCTTGGACACATGCGTTCATCGCAATCCAGGCAGATCCAGACCTCCACTTCGGGAAAGCGGCCACCAAGGGGTACTGGAACTTGCAGCATGCCGTCTTTGATGACATCATGAAATTCATCGTCAATCTCGATACGACTGCGTGAGCCTTCACGTCAGGACTACGATCATGCCAGTTCGGGTCACTGGATGGCGGGGGCGATTCACGCAGATGTCGACACATTTAGTCAGCTTGATTGCGACTACCCTTCCCTCCTCGAATCCCCCCCCGTCCCACTATGCACCTCTCTTCACTCCTCGACTGTTCCCCGGCCTCGTACCAGCTGCGATCCAACGCCCCCGGACCCGCGGGCTCGCTGCCGCTGACGCCAGAGATGTTGCTTGATAGTCCGAGCGGGGACATCTTTGGGATGACGCAGAACGCCGGGATGGGGTGGGATCCGAATCAGTTGTTGCGGGATCAGGTGCTGATCCTCAGCACGATGGGCGGTATCCGGGCCGAGGATGGGCACCCGATCGCGCTGGGCTACCACACCGGGCACTGGGAGGTCGGGCTGCTCATGCAAGCCGCAGCTCGCGAGCTGGATCGGCTCGAACGACTCCCATTCGCCGCGTACGTCTCCGACCCCTGCGATGGTCGGTCGCAGGGGACGACCGCGATGATGGATAGCTTGCCGTATCGCAACGATGCCGCAGTGGTCCTCAAGCGGCTCATCCGTTCGCTGCCGCATCGCCAGGCTGTGATCGGGGTCGCGACGTGCGACAAGGGGCTGCCTGCGATGATGCTGGCACTCGCGGGGCAGAAGCATCTGCCGAGCATTATCGTGCCCGGTGGAGTGACGCTCCCTCCCAATGACGGCGAGGACGCGGGTAAGGCACAGGCGATCGGAGCGCGGTACGCTCACGGCGAGATCGACCTCAAGTATGCTGCCGACATGGGTTGCCGGGCATGCGGCTCGCCGGGGGGGGGCTGCCAGTTCTTTGGCACCGCAGCCACAGCTCAAGCGGTGTCAGAGGCTCTGGGCATGAGCCTGCCGCACAGCGCGTTGTCCCCCTCGGGGGCAGCGGTGTGGAAGGAGATCGCGGTGCAATCCGCGCGAGCGGTCGTGGCGCTGGCCGATGCGAAGAAGTCGCTGGCCGATATCCTTACCGCCGACGCAGTTCACAACGCAATGGTCGTGCATGCGGCGATGGGCGGGTCGACGAATCTGCTCATTCATATCCCGGCGATTGCCTTTGAAGCGGGGCTCAAGCGGCCCCAGGTGGACGATTGGAACAAGGTCAATCGCCTGGTGCCGCGCATCGTCGATGTCCTGCCAAATGGTCCGGTGGGGCATCCGACCGTAAGGGTGTTTCTCGCGGGCGGAGTGCCGGAGGTGATGCTACACCTGCGGGCGCTGGGGCTGCTCAAGCTGGATGTGCTGACAGCTGCGGGCGCGAGGCTGGGTGATCTGCTGGAGTGGTGGGAGAAGTCGGAGCGCCGGGCACGGTTCAAGGAGTTACTCAAGGAGCAGGACGGAATCGACCCCGACGATGTCATCATGGCTCCGGCGAAGGCGAAGTCGCGCGGCATGACGAGTACCATGACGTTCCCGGTCGGCAACCTCGCCCCGGAAGGCTCGGTCATCAAGAGTACCGCCATCGACCCGAGTGTGGTCGACGCGGACGGGGTGTATCGCAAGATCGGCCCGGCGCGCGTGTTTACCAGCGAGCCGGACGCGATTGCCGCGATCAAGGGTCGGCGCGGCGTCCCGGTGAAAGAGGGGGATGTGCTGGTGCTGATGTGCCGTGGCCCGCTCGGATCGGGGATGGAGGAGACCTACCAGATCACCTCAGCCCTGAAGTATCTGCCGTTCGGCAAGCATGTGGCCGTCATCACCGATGCCCGGTTCTCGGGGGTTTCGACCGGTGCCTGCATCGGTCATGTCGGCCCCGAGGCCCTCGCCGGTGGACCGATTGGCAAGGTTAAGGACGGCGACCTGATCGAGATCATCGTCGACCGCATCGGGTTGACTGGCACGATCAATCTCGTGGGCGATGGCTCACGGCGAATCACCCCCGAAGAGGGAGCCAAGCTCCTTGCCGAGCGGAAACCGAGCGTGCCGCTGCAGCCCGATCCGCAAATGCCCTCCGACACGCTGCTCTGGGCCATGCTACAAAAAGCCGGGGGCGGCACCTGGGGCGGATGTGTCTATGACACAGCGGCCATCGCCCGCGTACTCGATGCCGGATACAAGGCGCTGGGGTGATTCGACTCGATTTCAGACGCCTGGCCCCTCTCGTAGAGTTGCTGTCTCAAACAATCCTTGAGCAAGACGTTCCTTCGCGACCTTGACCGCCTCATGATCGAAATCGAATCCCAAGTAGTTTCGATTGACTGATTTTGCGGCCACACGTGTGGAACCACTGCCGCAGAACGGGTCGAGTACCAGTTGCCCAGGCAATGTCGTCAACTTGCTCAAGGCTCCCGAGGCCGTAAATAATAAAGGGCGGACACCCCGTCGACGGCGCTTAAAAGGAGCCCCCGGACGAGGCACCTTGGCCAAGGAGAAGCAGCCGATATTCGGGATGATTTAACGCGGGGGAATGGTCTTCATGCGGATGCAGGAGAACGTGAAACAAGTCACCATCAGCCCGCTGATTAAAGCCATCATCGCCGTTGTCCTTGGCAGCAGCCCGCGCCCGGCTTCAGTCGCTTCTCTCTTGGCTGCCTGAAACTTGGGGATCACCTCAACAACCCCCATCGGTCTACTTGTCATCCATCCGATACAAATCCTTCGGAGCCAACTGACTCAGATCAATCCCCCCCTTGGCCTCCTGCTCCAGCAGACTCAGCCGGGCTTCGAGCCTCTGGAACCTCTGTTCGACTTGCGGCTCGAACAGTGGTGAGGTGCGGGCCGGAGCGGGACGCGGCACCTTCGGGTAACCGAGCTGTCGTTGCAGGGCGGCGAACATGTAGAGCGGGTCTTTACCGATGTTCGCCTTGGCGATGCGGCCTTCGGACGCCTCGAACAGAATCGGGTAGTGCGGCAGGTACTCCGGGTCGTTCTGCTTCCGCCGTAGCTCCAGAACGCGGTGCTGCGACCGGGCGTAGAGCAGTTCGGCGAAGTCGGTCATGCCGAGCTGGGGGCGGATCCGCATGATCCACTCCTTCCAGTCGGTGTTGTAGAACGGATCCTTGGCCACCGCTTCAATCCCGAAGTCGTACCCCAGCCGGTTCCGGGCCAGGCATTCGAACTGGTACATGAACAGCCCCGGCGCGGTGGGCGTTCCCGACATGTACTCGGATAACTGCTCCAGAATGGCCAATGCGATGCGGATATCGAAGCGAGCTCCCTCCTCTTCGGCCTTGGTCATCAGGAACGACTGGAACGGCGTGAAGTAGTGTCCGAGTTGCCGCATGCCGTCGCTGACCCGCCCATGCAGGCTGAGTTCCCCGGCCAGGAAGTCGATGGCCATGGGGAGTTTGGTGGTGGTCAGGATTTCATCGCGGACGGAGGCCAGGATCTCCTGGGCGGGCGTATTCTGTTCGATCCGCTCGCGGTAGACCCGGAAGAGGTGCGTCTGTTCGATGTATTCTTCGCGGTCGAGCATGGGAGGAGCCGGAGGGACCGAGGGTCGAGAGAGGGGAGCCTAAAGCCTGGGGCCAGAGGGGACAACCCTTGCTCCGTGAGCGGGGAAGTGACGGCCGTGAAGCACCGATCGAACTACACCTTCCCCCAGCGATCCTTCAGCCGCAAGCAGGGTCTCTCGATCAGAAACCAACTCGTCCCGGCCAACGCCAGCGTCAGCACCCACAACCCCGCAAACCGCCAGCCGTCATGCAGGGCGTAAAACCGATCGGCTCCGATCGGGGTCTGGTTCAAGAACAACGTCATCAGATGCGGCGTAAAGTTGTGGATCAGGTAGATGCCATAGCTGATCTTGCCGACGCCGGTCAGCAGCGGATGTGCCAGCACCCAGCCCACGGGGCCGCGAAATCCGGAGGCGGCCTGCGACACGATCAGAGAAAACGTGACGACCATGGCTGTCTCACGGATCGATTCGGCAGAACCCGGCAGGCCGTAACCCTTGAGGAAGGCATCGCCTTGCAAGATCACAAAAATCGGCAGGCAGGCGAGCACTTGAATCCGGCGGAAGGTTTGCTTCCAGTCCTCGCAGCTCTCCACCAAAGCCAGCAGCGCCCCGGCTCCCAGCGCATCGGCGGCGCTGGGCATGAGGACGGTGGGCTCGGTTTCAGCGCTGAGCCATGAGAGCGAGGATCCGACATTCGGCAGGTCGAGCCACAGCAACACGACTGGTCTGATCTGGGGGCCGATCCATTGCATCAGGATCTGAAACACCGGCGTGGCCAGGATCATGAAGATCGTCACCCGCAGCAAGGTTTTTGGGGTCGTCCAGAGAACGATCCACGGCCAGAGCAGGTAGAAATGCTCCTCCACGGATAGGGACCAATAGTGCGATGTCGGCGAGAAGGCTTTTGTCAGCCAGAGATAGAGACTGGTCGAGTACGTCGCGTGCCAGATGATCGTCGCCCGCATGTCGTTAAAGTTCGCCAGCCACGCGATGGCCAGTATCAAATAATACGCCGGAAATATCCGCAGTGATCGGCGAATGAAGAACTGCTTCAACACTGGCCCCCGCGACTCCCCCGGTTGTGGCTTGGCTCTCAACAGGATGCCGGTGATTAAAAAACCGCTCAGCACAAAGAACAGCTGGACCCCGAAATGCCCCCACGGCAATCGCATCGTGTGATCCCACACCCAGTACCCCCCGACAACAAGCCCGGAGTCGGACAGTCCAGGTGCGAACGCCGAGTGAATCGGCATCCAGTGTGACCACACGACCGCGAAGACCGCCAGCGCCCGCAGGCCATCCAGTTGGGGCATGTAACGGGCGAGAGTGGGTGGGGAGTCGTGCATGGTTTGTGATGCTTTGGCCAGTGTCCTCTTTCGCTCCGCGAAAGCACGCCCTTTCGCGGAGCGAAAGGCGACGAGTGTTCCGTCCACGCTGAATCTGCGGGTGGCCCTGATCGGGAGGGCGAGGCTCCTGCCGAGCCGCGACGGAGTGAGGGCGTCTTCCCTGGCTCGCGGCTCAGCAGGAGCTTCGCCCTCCCGACCCGAGCATCAAGTTCTGACGGTACACGAGGAGAGTCATACCCGATCGTCGGTCCAATCGGGAGTCGGTCGATCACCGGCGCTGCGAGTCATCGCCGGAGTGCGCCAGCATTCCGTCCCGCATTCGCGTATAGTGCGTGGGCGATTCGCCATCGCTCGGACTCGTGTCCCCTCGGTGGTCGGTTCCCCTTCAGTCCGGATGGCAGGCATTCATGTCGGCTCCCCAACTCACCTCGCTGCTCCCCAACGATCTCCTCGCTCGGTTGGAGCGGTTGCGGATCAATCCACGGCGGCGGAAGACCAACCGGGCCCACGGAGAGCATCTCTCCGGCAAGGGCGGTACGAGCATCGACTTCTCGGACTACCGCGATTACGTGGCCGGGGACGATCTGCGGTATGTCGACTGGAACATCTTCTCCCGACTCAATCAGCCGTACTTGAAGCTGTATGCCCACGAAGAGGAGATGCAGGTGCCGATCCTGCTCGATGCCTCGACCTCCATGAACTTCGAGGGGAAGTTCGACCTCGCCAAGCAGATCGCAGCCGCGTTCGGCATGGCCGCTCTCACCAGTGTGGAGAAGGTCAGCGTCTACTCCTGTGCCCAGACCGGCAAGCCGCCCGCGATTTTCCCGGCCACTCGCGGGCGGGCGGCGGTGCGGCGGTTTCTGTCTTTCCTGGAGGAGTTGACACCGGGCGGCGAGTTTCCGGTGGAGCAGGCGATCGAGGAAGTGCTCCAGCGTCGTCGCGGTCGGGGAGTGGTGGTGGTGATCTCCGACTTCCTGACGTTCGGCGATGTGGGGCGGGCGTTCAATCTGCTGCACGGGTCGGGCCTGGAGATCTTCGCGATTCAGATCCTCGCCCCATCCGAGCGGAACCCCGAGCTCACCGGGGACTTCCGGTTCGTCGATTCCGAGTCGGGGGGGACGCTGGATATCTCGTCGGTCGGGGAGTTACTGGGACTATATCAGTCCCATCGCCAAGCCCTGGAGGACCATCTGGCCAGTGAGTGCCAGAAGCGCGACGGGCGGTTTATGAGCCTGACCAGTGACCGTCCAATCAGGGGCGTGGTATTTGATGAGTTGGTGCGTAAGGGTTGGCTGAAGTAGTCAGAGTTTGGACAAGTGGTCGGTCATCGGGATCGCTCCGCTTCGAAGACTGCGCGTCGCGGCTAAGCGAGACATTCCTTTCGGCGCAGCGGTTGCTTAACCGACAGTTCGGGTCTGGGAGCGCGACTTCTGTCTTGGAGTCCGCGACTTGGAAATGGCCCGAAATGGAGTGTGTTTCATGGGGGATATTGATCCCTGGATGCTGGTCCTGGGGGGGGCGGCAGTGAGTGGCCTGTTGATCTTGCTGGCGGTGGGAATGGCCTACCGACTGGGACGGGATCGGGGGCTGGGCTGCCGGTCCGATCGGTTCGAGCGTTTGTACGTCGAGGCGGCGTTCTCCGGCACCCACTGGACAGTGTGCGACACCAGCGATGCCGTCACTTCTAACGTCGTCGGCAGTATGAGGTTGTATCAATCTGGCTCTCGCGTGATGGCCGAGGGAACCGACTCGGAAAACCGGCGTTTGTCGGCGGAGGGAGTGGCCTTCCGGCGGGGGGTGCATCTGCTGTTTGTGGAGCGTCGGGAGCGCGGCCATGCGGTCGGTTCATTGCACCTGGCGCTCGATGAATCCGGGCAGTCGATGACCGGCATGAAGAGTACGTGGGAAGGGGACAAAACCGGGGGGGCCATCCAGACGGTCGTCTGGCGGAGGACCCCTGCCGCAGTGTCTTTCCCGACCGTAAACGACGTTGACTTTGGGGAACATGCACCCGCCACAGTGGCGATTCGGCAACAGCGGCTCAACGTGTTTCGCCCCGTTGACAGGCTGGCAACGGATGTTGTCAGCCTGTCACCGAACCCATTCAACAGCGGTTTTTGACCGGATAACCGGAACAGCCGCTTCCATCCGCAGTCCTCGGCGATCTGAGGCCGGGAATGCTCAGAAATCTGGTCGGTCCGTACGCCAGTTGCAATTCAAGTCTCAGGACAAGCTGTCGCTCCTCGTGGGACGACTGCACTGCCTGATCAGTGATCCAGGAAACAGAAGGAAGGCACCATGTTCGGAAACAAGACTCCACAAGGGAAGAACGCTCCAATGGCCACACCCGCACCCGTCGCACCAGCCCCCGTCGCTCATGTCGAAGAGCGCGCTGCCAAGGCTCCCAAGAACTACATCTCCGCAGGCACGGTCATCGAGGGGAACATCATTTCCCACGAAGACCTGCGGATGGATGGCACCGTCAAGGGAGACATCAGGACCACTGGTTGCCTGATCCTCGGTAAGGACTCCAACGTCGAGGGGAACATCCTCGCCGCCGAAGCCGAAGTCGCCGGTCTGATCACCGGGACCGTCGAGTCGAAGGGCTCGCTGACCATTCGTGCCACCTGCAAGATCTTCGGGGACATCGTCACCCGCAGTCTGAACGTCGAGTCTGGCTCGTCGTTCAATGGACGGTGCAAGGTCGGTGGCGAAGCGGAAGACCGCCCCGCCGCTCGTATCGCTCCGGAACCCGTTCGTGCAGTGGCTCCGACGGTTGCTTCGATGGCCGCCGCCGTGCGACCCAAGGTGTAGTCGATTGGCCAGTCAGATGTCCTGACGACCACGAGGGGGCCTCGCCCGCGCTCCATGCCTTCCAGAGAGGCGGGCGAACAGGCCCCGGTCGTTCGGATCGGAGCAACCCAGTGTGTCATCTTTCGCTCCGCGAAAGAATGCCCTTTCGCAGAGCGAAAGGCGACACTTCAATCGGTGATTCTTGAGGAGTGACTCGTGAATCGGGACGTAGCGGAACTTGAAGAGCGTTTTCAGATGCTGAATCGCTCCCGGTCCGCGCTGTCTGCGGAGATGCGAGACTCAGCGGCAGAGCTGCGCGACTCGGGAATGGTTCCGAGCGAGGCACTGGATCGTTCGTTGGTGGACTACCGCGAACTGTTCGGTCGCTTGCGAGCCGAACTGGGAATCACCTCTCACGAAGCAGCCCCGGAGACGGGAGCCACCTGGGACATGTTTCACGGTCGGCTGAATGTCTGCCGACGGGCCGCAGACGCGACCCAGCGATTGCACGCTGTCGAGCGACTGAGCGTGCCGACCGGACAAGAGGCGACTCTGGAACCGGTTCGTCAGGCGTGGCGCGAAGCGACGTTTCGCATCGCAAAGTCGCCCTGGGACGAAGCGGACCTCATTCAAGAGGTTCGGGAAGGTCGTCATGCGTTGTGTCGTCTGGTCTCGCTTGTCGAGCGTCGGGACGCACTCAGCGATGACGAATGGACGAATGAAGTGGCTGCGGTGCAGCAGACCTACGGGGGCCAGCTCTCGACGGCAATTGCCCGAGGGAAGGTGGTTCTGACAGAAACTGGTCCCGCGAATCGGAATTGACACGAGAATCAGGGGTCTGATTTCAGTGCCCCACATTCACACGAAAGGTGTGCCACATGAGCAACGGACAATATCGACGACTTCTGACTAACCTGCCTTCGATGGCGGCAGTGGTCAACACATTCCAGTCACCCGATGTCCAGTTGGCGGTGTACCGCACGCTGATCGACGCGCTGCTGGAAGCAACAGCAGAGGAGGGTGGCAGTTCTGTTTTGAGCAAGCCCCACAAAGCCCGGACAAGACCCGGGGAAATGGACCTCGTCGAAGGGGACAACATCCACTCGAACGCCACCGAGTAATCCGTGCCCCATCGGGCGTCGCCTGCTCCCCTCGCGAAGAGTGACCAGACTGGAACTCGTCCGAACAGGAACTCTGACATGTTCATGGAAACCGAGTCGCTCCGAACGCGCCTGCAACAACTCCGTCAGACGGGATTCCGTCTGGCCGACCTGTTGACGCTGGATGCGGACCGCCTCGACACAGAGGGCTGGCCGCCGGCGCGGATGGTGTCGGACGATCTGCGGGGTTTTCGCGACCAACTGGGCAGCCTGACTTCTCAGTTTCGAGCCGTTTTTGATGAGCAGGGGTCATTCCAGTTTCAGTCATTGAACGAGCTGGAAACAGAACTGGACCGTCGAGACTTGGCCAAGCGAGCGACGGCGATTGCCCGAAAGATCGTGCAAATCCAGTCTCCCGAGGGACAGACTCCGGATGGGCTGGGAAAACTCCAAAGTGCCGCCACCGAGATGATCGCGTCGCAAGGACAGCATGAGTCCCGCGAGCAGATTCGCTCGCTGTCTGAAGGCACCCATCCCTGGTGCGAACTGCTGCACATGATTGGCGAGGGGGGCACGCTTCCCGACTCGGAATGGACCTTATTGAATACGTCGATCGAGACCGCGTTCGGTCGGGCGCTGGCCGTGGCTGCCGCCCGGGGACGATTGGTATTGCCGCCACAGGTCGATCCGGAATCGGTCCCGGAACCCGTGTTCGTCGTCACGCTCCCCACGTCTTCCGAACCCATCGTCGCGGAACTGGCTTTCGAGATCGCGGCCCCCACGCCGGTCGTGCCCACGCTCCCCGACATCGAACCCGTGGCACCGGCCCTGGAGGATGTCGCTCTCTCCCTCCGCCCCAGTTCTCGCAGCTCGGTCCTGGAACGTGCCGTCGCCAAGGTCAAGTCCGAGAGCACGGCTATCCTGCACATCTCGCTCGATGTGGCGGAGACCATCTCAGAGGACGCACCGACTCCCGTCGCTCAGATCGACGAATCGGTCAGTTCCGAGGTCGCCACCGAGTCCTCGATCGGCCCG
The DNA here is from genome assembly GCA_043743415.1 of Planctomycetota bacterium. Lineage (GTDB taxonomy): Bacteria > Planctomycetota > Planctomycetia > Planctomycetales > Planctomycetaceae > TH-plancto1. The sequence continues at coordinate 12,424 of JAYTWO010000400.1, read as the reverse complement.
ATCGATTCTCCTCATGGACTCCATTTGAATTCACAATTGCCTGTGAACGTGACCGTGGAGCGTTCGCATTCGGTCTTCGATGACATCGAACCCCTCTCCCGACCTCGCCCGCTGGCTCCCCCGGTGACGACTTCCCCGCGTCCCGCGCCTGTCCCAGCGCCCGTGTACCGGACCCCCGTCCCTTCCGTCGCCTCCTCCAGCATTTTCGACGACGACGACTCCGATGACCTCGTGAGATTCGGAGCCGCAGTTCCGCTGGCGTTTCAGATCCGAGAAACTCCCACCGCGACGACTCAACTCCCCGCCGGTCCGTCTCCGCTGGCCGAACGCTTGCTGGCTCAGGCCCGGTTCACCGATGCCACGGGAGCGTCCGCCAGCTTGGCGACCACGATTCTCAACGGTCCCGACTCGGATCGGGTGGACCTGATTCCCGACCTGATCTTCCACCTGATTCACGAGGGCCGATCAGGACTGGCCTACCATCTCTCCCGCAGTCTGGAATCGCGGTCAGCCGTGCCACGTCCGTTTGTCCCCTCGTGGTTGATCCGGACCTGGACCTATGGCCATGCGCTGGTGTTTCCCAAGGGCCAACTGGCGGGGCTGTTGCAGGATGACCTTCAGACGCGGGCCACGACCGAACTCCGGACTGGCTCCCCGAATTGGAATCTGGCCCTCTCGTTCCTGGTCCGCGCGGCCACTCTGCGACCCGCGATCATCGCCCCCGCCTCTCGGGCCGCATCCGTCTTGAGGGGCTTCGAGCTACAGCAGGACTGCGTCCAGCTCTACAACTACTGCTCGCGCATCGGCGCGGCTGGGGAACGGATTCAAGGGGTGTTCCCCGGTCTGTTTAAGCAGACCACCGCCAGCGCCCCCTACTCGGATCAGCTCTCGACCCTGCGAGTCGACATCACGACTTGGAAGGACTCCATCGAGACGGTGACGATGAAGTATCAGATCGCATCCCAACTGTTTCAGAAGACCGGTTGGAGCCTGCGGGCGGGCCTGAGTCAGCGGCACCCGGAAGCGGCCTTCGACTGGATGAACTGGCAGATCGCGCTTCGTCTGGGCGAGTCGCTGGTCGTGCCCGTGATGGAGGACCGCCGCTCCGAACTCTCCCGCGTGAAGTCGATCGTCGAAGAGGTCTCGACCAAGCTCGCGGCGGATGAGTCGAGTGATGGCCGCCGCCAATTGTCGCAACCGGAAATCCGGGCCTACCTGCGGCAAGCCACCACATTCGCCCAACGCTGGATCGGACTGCACTCCGGCGCAGCGACGAATTCGCCCCAGAACTACCTGCCCCAGGCCGCCGTGGAACTGCGTTCCGATATTCAGAATCGGCACGCAGCCGTGATGGGGGAACTGCACACACTGGCCACGGAGCAGTCGACCTTCGAAGTGCGGATGGCGGTGTCCTGCCTGATGTTGTCGGTGCAGGAACTCCACGACTTGGTTGATCCGAATCTGCCGATCGACACCCGCGAAGCCGATCCGCGTCACTTGCTGCACTCAGAACTGCTCAAGATTCCCAATCTGCGCCTAAGCTTCAACTGGGAGCCCGAAATTGACCTGCATTCGCTGGAGTCGGAGATCCTGGAATTCCTGAGCCAGCCTCAGCCCGACTGGACCACCGCCTTCCAGATGCATCTGGCTCAAGGCAGCCACCAAATGGCCGAACGGATTCTGTCACTGGCGATTTGGACGAATGAAGAGCGCGAGGCACTTCAAGGCGTGTTGGATGCCGACCGAGGTCGGCATCGGTCCAATTTTGCTCAAGAGCTTCTGGAGGTTCAGAAGATGTTGATGGAATCAGTGCATCTCGACATCCTCCAGGAGACCGAGCGGGCGGGCATCGAGACGCATCTCTTGCGACTGCATCGGATACATGCCAGCGACAGTGACATCTCGTCGGGCATCCTGGAGCTGGATCGAGTGCGCGAGTCGCTCGTGAAGCGCCGCGAACGCGAGGCGGAACGCATCCGTTCTCGCCTGCGGCGGCTGAGCGGGGCACCGGACGACGAACTGGCGACGCCTCCGATCGGCGGTCTCTTCCCCGGCGGTTCGCCACTGCGCGGGTGGGTGATGGACTTCGATCAATCGTCTTCGTGAGAGCCATCCCATCGCCTGATCCCCAATCCCGTGTATTGCTTGTGAACTCGAAAGACTGACATGACCCACCCGACACCCGCCGACAATGACTGGAGACCGAGTCCGCTACTCGGTCGCGATGCGTTGCTGCGCGCACTCGGGACACGACTCCCCACGGAGACGCGACTCGTCATCGGTGTCGACCACGCACTGAAGTGCCGCCGGGGAATCGGACGCACGCGGCTGGTCTCGGAACTGCTGCGGCGCGAGGCTTCGCAGTACGCACACGTCATCCGCCTGTGTGGAGCCTCACCCGCCACCTGGCACTCGTCCCTGATGCAAGCCGCCCGACAACTCCCGGTTCACCAGACGACATTCCGCCGGGCCTCCGACCTGATCGGAGCCATCCGAGGCTGGCTCGGCAGTCACGAGAACTGGCTGCTCGTCGTCGACTCCGTGGCCGATCTGGATGACTTGCATGATATCCTGGAAGGGATCGTCTCGGGCCACGTCATTGCGATCTTGAGCGATCAAGCCTCGGCCACCCACGCAGGCTGGCCCGCTGCCGTTCCGCTCGGTTCGCTCTCGACCGAAGATGCCCTGCAAGTCCTGCGCGGAGCCATCGATCGTGACTGGACGAACACGGCTGAAGCCGTCGCCGCGACACACATTGTCAACCTGCTGGAGCGAAATCCCCTCTGTGCTGAACTGGCTGGGCAGACCCTGCGAGTGGGAGGGATGGCCCCGGCCGATTACTTGCAGTTGCTGCGGCCCTTGCAGGCTCAAACCCCATTGCGGTCTGCCCTGACATTGCTGCTCGCGATGATTGAAGATCAGCAACCTCTGGCGTTGACGCTCCTGGCCGCGGGAGTCGCTCTGGGGCCTGCACCGATCCCGACCCCGATTCTGCGGGGCATGGCCGATCGTCTTTCGGACTCGCGGGAATCACTGAAACTGCTGATCGCTTGCGGACTGCTGCGAGAGAGCGACGACGGCGTGTTCGTCGCGATCCCCACAGCTGTGGAACTTCAGACGTGGCTCTCCCCGGCGACACTCCTGCTCGGGATGTCCCTGGCGCGGTCCACGCTCCCCACGCGGGTGATGCGGAACCGCCTGCGCGAGCAAGTCTGCGGCGAACTCGACCTCGCAGCCGATCCCCTCGCCGTGCAGCGGGTCTGGCTGGGTCAAACTGCTTCTGCAGCCGCGACTCTCGATCTCGAGCAGGTCTCTGCGATCCAGCAGGCGGCAGATGCCGCCCTCGATCTGTTGCTGCCGACGGTGGCTCAGAAGTTGTTGCAGCGTGTGCTGGACCACACGGTTCAAACCGCAGCCAGTGATGAGTCGCTGCTGGAACCGCTGGTGGAAATCGGAGCGGCGTATGTCATGGGCGAGCAGTTTCAGATGGCCCGGCGGCGTTGGCGACAGGCCATGGAACTTTGCCAGGTGGAACACCCCTTGCAGACCGAGCTATTGCTCGCCATTTCCGAGATCGATGTCAACGAGAACCGACTGGACCGTGCCCTGGGACGGCTCCAGTTGGCCTCCGAGAACTGCCAGTCTCAACCGGAGCCCCCGCACAATCAGTTGTTGATCGGCCAGGTGCAGTACCTCAAGGCGGGGGTCGCACTGGGGCAAAATCAGACGGAGAAGGCCCGCGACCTGTTTCAATCGGCCCTCGACCTGCGTTCGCCGCTACTGCCAGTCGATCACACACTGCTGCTGCGCAATCGACTGATGCTGGCCCGCACGGAGTTTCTGCTCAAGAACTACGAGGCCAGTGAGCGTCTGCTCGTCAACGAGGTCATCATTCGCGAGAGTTCTTCGCGGGTCTCAGCGACCGAGTTGGGTGTGGCCTGCAACTTTCTTTCCGAGCAGTACTACCTGAGCGGGCGGTTATCCGACGCCGAACCGGTGTACGAACGCACGCTGGAAGTCCGACGAGCGACGCTCCCGCGCGGGCACCGGCTGATCGGCGAGATGGTCAATCGACTGGCTGTCATCAAGTCGGCGCGGGGAGCCTACAAAGAGGCCGATGTCCTGTTTCGGGAAGCGCTGTCGATCCTGGAGCAGACCTACGGAGCCGATCATCCCGAAGTGGCACGGGTGCTGAATGACCTCTCGGAAAGTCTGTTCGCGCAGAACAAGGTCGAGCCCGCCCGCCGCTTATTGGAACGCGCTCTGACGATTCAAGAGAGATCGCTGCGAGCCAATGATGCCCGACTCGGACGCACCCGCTGCAATCTCGCCGCCGTGTATGTCGCTCGGGGACGGTTCACGGAGGCCGTGCGTCTCTACGAGCGAGACATTGCCGACCGCAAATCGCATCCGAAAACGGACCAGGCTTCGCTGGCCACCGCCCTCAACAACCTGGCCGAGGCCCTGCGGTCTCTCGGACGCAATGGGGAAGCGGAATCTCGACTTCAGCAGTCGCTGGCCATTCGCGAAGCGATGGTCGGTTCCGATCATCCGCAGGTGGCGCAGATCCTGAACAACCTCGGGTATCTGTACCTGCAACAGCACCAGTACGACAAGTCGCGCGAGTGCTTGCAGCGAGCGCTCAGAATTCGCGAGACCTGCCTCTCACCCGAGCACCCCCATGTGGCCACCACACTCGGGACGCTGGCCGAGGTCGAGTTCACCGAGGGACGCTACGCAGTCGCCCGTCCGCTCTACGCCCGCGCCATCGACATTTACATCGCCACGCACGGAGAGCGTCATCCGCATGCGGCTTCGCTGCAAATCTGCTCCGCTCGCAACGAGCTGCGACTGGGACATGTGGGTCGCGCGGAGCTGATGCTGCTGCGGGGCCAAGGGACGATCGTCGAGGTTCTCGGGGTCGACCATCGCATGAATGCCAAGGTTCTGCTGGGGCTGGCGGAATTGGCCCATGCGGAGCAGCGTTACGAACCGGCGTTTCCTCTCCTCGAACGCAGCCTCGCCATTCAGCAGAGCACGATGTCGTCGCAACGACTGGAGATTTCCGAAACACTGAGGCTGATTGCGTTGAACCTGGTAGCTCGTGGCTTGATCGCTGAGGCGCTCCCTCGGATCATCGAGGCGGTCGAGATTCAGCAGGCCACACTGGGGGCCGATCACATCGAGCGAGTGCCGAATCTGCTGCTGCTCAGTCGCATTCAACAGCAGCTCGGCAATGCCGCTCAAGCCGAAGAAGCCCTGCGCACCGTGCTGGAGCAAGCCGACGCGGCCACGCAGTCCGACCTCATCGACGAGGCCCGCGAGGCACTCCCGGACGTTCTCATTCAGTCTCAGAACTACCACGAGGCCGCCGATTTGCTGGACGCCAAAGTCCCCTCCCTCGAAGCTCAAGGCCCCTCCCCACAACTGCTCAGCACCCTCAGTCAACTGGCCGGAGTCCACTACCTGCGCCAGGCACCCGAAGCCGCGGCACCTCTCATGGAACGTTGCGTCGAACTCAGCGAACAACTGCACGGCGCGGACTCAGCGGAGACGGCCAAGCACCTCGACAATCTGGCCGGAGTCCGATACCTGCTGGGTCAGTTCGAGGAAGCCGAACCTGCCATTCAGCGAGCGATTGGGATCCTGGAACGGGAACGACCCGTGAGGGCCGCCCCCCTGATGAAGGCCCGCGAGAACTACGTCCAACTATTGAAGCACACCAATCGAGCCCGCGAAGCCGATCAAATCGCCGCACTCGTCAACAACAGTCTGGCCACCCCCGAACTGCAGATCCCGTCCGGCCACGTCCTGGATGACCTCTAACGTCGATTGTCGTGAGTGTCGCCTTTCGCTCCGCGAAACGGCGTGCTTTCGCGGAGCGTAAGACGACACTCTTCAATGCCTCGATCCCAAGGAACACACACCATGTTCGCCATCGCCTACGGGGATCTCGTCCGCATTCACTACACGACACGCTCGCTGGAAGGCAGCGTGATCGAGACCAGTGACCGTCGCGACCCGCTGGAGTTCCGCGTGGGCTCCCCCGAGTTCATCTCCGGCTTAAGTCTCGGCTTGATCGGCATGCGACTGAGAGAGTCCCGCGCCATCACCGCCCCTCCGGAACGGGCCTTCGGTCGGCACAGCCCCGATCTGATCCAGACCACTCCCGCTTCAATGATTCCCGAGGAAGCTCAGGTGGGGGAGCAGCTCACCGCGACTCTGGGAGACGTGAAGCTTGATGTCTGGGTTCAGAAACTCACCACCAAAGAAGCGGTGGTCGATGCCAATCATCCGCTGGCCGGCGAAACGCTGGTCATTGAGGTGAATGTCGTGGGCCACGAACCGGTGTCGTGAGCGGGCAGTGCGGGTTGTGAAGCATGAGGCGAGGAAGCCACACGAGATTCGGGCCCCGAATGGCTGAGTCGAATGGTCAGAGGTCGAATCACTTCGTACAACGGAAGTCACGAGTTGCCAACAATGCGAAGCGTTGTTGAGAACAGAAGTCGATGCGCAGCGTGCGATCCGGGGATCGGTGGCTGCCAGTGAATGGTTCCGGGAGCGCGGCCTTGGCTGAACTCCCCCATGTGTCTGGTGCAGGACGAACTTAACATGTCCCTGAAACTCACCGCTGAATCGTTTCTCACGGGGGTCAAGCAAAGCGGCTTGGCTGAGCCGGAGGTGATCGAAACGCTGGTCAAGACCCTCCGCGGGGAAGGTGTCGACATCGGCAATTCGGCGGCTCTGGCTTCGGCGATGATCGACAAGGGAACGATCACGCCCTGGCAATCGGAGAAGCTCCTGCAAGGGAAGTTCAAGGGCTTCATTCTCGGGCGCTATAAGCTGCTCAATCTCCTCGGCAAGGGCGAGATGAGCTCGATTTATCTGGCCGAGCATACGCGCATGAAGCGAAAGTGCGCGATCAAAGTGCTGCCCGCGAACAAGGTGCGGGACACATCGTATCTGGGTCGGTTCCATCGCGAGGCCCAGGCTGTGGCCGCCCTCGACCACAACAACATTGTGCGGGCCTACGATGTCGACACCGAAACCGAAGGCGGCGTCGAGATCCACTTCCTGGTCATGGAGTACGTCGAGGGCAAGGACATCGAGAAGCTCCTCGAAATCCGCCAACAGTTCACCGTCATCGAAGCGGCTGACTACATCCGCCAGGCTGCGGATGGACTCTCGCACGCTCACGAAAACGGTCTCGTCCACCGCGACATCAAGCCCGGCAATCTGCTGGTGGACACGAAGGGAGTGGTCAAGTTGCTGGACCTCGGCCTGGCGCGGTTCTTCCGCGACAATGAGACCGAATCGCTGACGATCAAGCACGACGAAAAAGTCCTCGGCACCGCCGACTACCTCGCTCCCGAACAGGCCGTCGACAGCCACGCCGTCGATGAACGGGCCGACATCTACAGCCTCGGCTGCACGTTGTACTTCGCGCTGACCGGTCATCCGCCCTTCACCGATGGCACACTGGTGCAGCGGCTGCTCGCGCACCAGACCAAGGCTCCTCCATCGATCCGCAAGCAGCGTTCGGAAGTCCCCGAAAGCCTGGTTCTCATCGTCGAAAAGATGATGCAGAAGCGCAAAGACGACCGCTACCAGTCGGCCGCCGAAGTGGCTGCCGCGCTGTCCAAGTGGCTCGTCGAGAATGGGGGCCAGACTTGGCGGCAAGCGCACCCGATACAGGTGGCCCGGTTCGCGGGACTGGAAGCCGTGCAGACCCGTCGGCCTGAGTCGGACTCCCAAATCAGCCGCAGGACTGCGGACGCCACTGCCGCTCAAGACCCCACATTCGTCGAGCGTCCCAGCAGCGCCGGAAAGTCCAAGATTGGCAAGGGGCCGAGGAGACCCGAATCCTCGATGTTTCAGCCCACCGCAGATTCGGTGAGTCGTGAACCCGTCGAAACTGAAGTTGCGGCCAAGCCGATGGCGGCACAGGCACCCGCGAGGTCCAATCCGAAGCGGATCGCCTCGCCTCCCTCGGCTCCGCTCGTGGCACCTCCGCTGCCACCGGTGGTCCAGACATCACCGCACAACCGCATCGATCGCCGCTTCATCTACATCGCGGCACTGGTTCTGGGAGCGGTGTTGCTCGTCTCGGGCGTTGGCTACAAGCTGATCGCCAATTCCGACGATGGGAAGCCGGACCCGAACAAGGTGGTCATCCCGGAAGGGGCAGGGGGACTCGTCACACCGTAGGGAGTGTGTCGCCTTTCGCTCCGCGAAAGGGCGTGCTTTCGCGGAGCGAAAGACGACACTCCGGGAGGCCCTGATCCTGACACTCACCACGGCTTGCCCCCTCACTCATACCCGCAGTTCCGCTCGATCTCCATGGCCTTTTCCGAGAGAAAGAACCTCCGCAGATTCAGTGGATCGGCCTCCTTTTCCAGCGGTCGCCCGGCACGGCCTTCCGATCCGGCTTGCGTGGTCCACGGGTCTTCAACAGTCGCCCCGTCCACCTCTTTCATATGCGGCCCCTTCCAACCCATCGACTGGCACCCAGCGGCAGCCAGCATCCAACTGGCCACGCATCCAGACAGCGCAAGCCGTCGTGCGAATGTGGTCGGGGTGCGGGGGGTGAGAGAGTCAGTCGTGCGCATGGCCGATTCCTGAACGATCGATTGTGTCTGCTGGGACACCGGGTTGTCGGTGATGCGTTGCCAAGAGTCCAGCCGGACTGACTCGGCAGGGAACTTCGCTCTCATCGACGGGCAGTATCTGCCGGTGCAGGCGCGATTCGAACTGCTGGAACATCCGGAATCTGGCAGGATTGTGAGTGATACTGCGATCGGCAGGACTGTGTCAGCTGGTCCTCGCACGCGGGGGCGGGGCGGTTCAATCCCGGCCGATCGAGTCCGGATGGCCAGTCGGCATGCAGCCGCAGCCCTGGGAATGTCGATCGGCCAGAGACGGTCGGTTGCCGGGTCCATGACCTCCTGGGGCTCGCGACCGCGATTTGCCAAGTGTCGGACTCGTTGCATACGATTCCAGCCACCGGGCGGTCAGGCCTCATCCAGACAGTACAGCGGCTCGATCAGTCGGAGTGAATCATGAGCAAGGGCGGATTGGCGTTGTCTTCGCTAGTGATGGCGATTCCGGCGGGCGTGTTGTTCTATTTCTCGCTGATGTCGGTCATGCAGATGAGCGAATCGATGCCGACCATCGTCATGGGCATCGCCTGGGTTCTGATGGCCATTTGCCTGATCCTGGCCATCAGCCCGATTATCTTCCTGATCGCTGGGCCGAAGGGAGCTGCGGCCGCGCCCGCCGCAATCGCTGCCGCTGAAGAGGCACCCGCCGAAGTCTCGAACGAGAAGCCATCCAAGAAGAAATCCGACGACGATGATGAGTTTGCGGAGGACGATGAGCAGCTGTTCGATACTAGCGACGACGAGGCCGGAGCGGAGGAGTTCGAGGACAACTTCAACTTCGATGACGACGAAGCAGTGGAAGAAGTGGAAGAAGAGCCCGCTCCGAAGAAGAAAAAGAAGAATTAGGGTTGAGGGTTGAGCGACTGAGGAGCAGTGCAAAATGAGAAATGCAAAGTGAGGAGCGAGGAGGTCCTTTGCACTTCGCACATTGCATTTCTCAATAAGCACTCCCTGCTCCCGGCTCCCGGCTCTCCACTAAAACGCCAAACCGCCTCCAATCGCGAACCCCGGTCTACCGTCATTGAGCGAGTTGGCGATCCCTGCTCGAACGAAAATCTGTTCGTGCGGCCAGAGGATCAGTTCGTTGGTGACGATCGAATTCTGAAAGCGATCACTCGTCTCGGCATGGAATGTCATGCGGTATCCCAGGTAGCCCAGCAGATCGTACTCCACTCCCCCGTTGAGGAGCAGGTCGGTCTGGTGGTCGACAATGTTATCAGCGAACGTCCCGAAGGGAGTGATGGCTGCGAAATCGACATCGGCCCGGCTGAACTGGACTCCGAGTTGGACGAAGGGACGCAAGCGCTCGCTCTGCGTCGGATAGATCGTGGTGCCGACGGAGTAGGATTCATTCTTCGCATTGAGCATCACGGTGATGTCCAAGGGCGGACCACTGCTGGCCGATCCCTTCAGGCCCGCATTTGCGTAGCCAAAGAACACGTCGAAATTGAGCGGCAGGGGCAAATCGAGGGTCATGACTGGCAGGTTCACGAACGTGTCGAACCCCTGCAGAGACTTGTCCAACAGCCGAATGTCCGGATCGTCGATGGGCAATTGGATGTAGCGCTGCTGCATGAAGACTTTGCCCAGGAGCCCGGCATGGTCGGAGGGATCCGGGGCGTTGAGCAGCGTGTCGACACGAGCCGTGTCGCTCTCCCCGGGCAGAAACTCCTGCGCTCCCAACGGAAGGCACCCGGTTCCCCAAGCGGACAGTACCAGCAGGCAAGACAGCACCAGACGTGAACGCATTGGTCGATCCGATTCATCGAGAAGAAAACATCTGCAACGGTCCGCTCGCGGCCCCATCCGTCAGAATCGCATGCTATATCCCCAGACCACTCCGCCCTGCAACTGCGACGCGGTTTCCGGGGCACAACCCGCCTGATTTCCAGCCGGTTTTGCCGCTCTGAAATGCAATGGGACCGACCGGACACGCATTGAATTGTTTGCAGACCCTCGGGCAGAACGCCGAAGTGCCGGTGGACCACGGCGATCACCACAGAAACAAAGGTCAAGAAACACTGGCGTCAGAAACCGTTTACAATCTGCACGCCGGAGACTTGACCGGAAACGGTTCCTGACACCCCGCCAAGATTGAACAAGCGTGTCGAAAGTCATCTCACGATGTTCCGATGAATCGGCCCTTGGTCAGCCTCTCCGGTGCATCCGCTGAGGAGCCTCGCGATGCACGGCGAAGAAGTCTTCACCCGCGTTCCACACGTCGTAGTCACTGGATTCGAGCAATGTCAGCATCTCGACCCGGTCCGCCTGCGAAAGATGTTTATGCTCCACCCAGATGGCCAACGGGGCGTACGTGCTGAGGTCCACGCTCTGGAGAACGTGCAGGTCGTGCCCTTCCGTGTCGATGTGCAACACAGCCACATCCGTCACACGGTGCCTTTGAAGGATCTCCTGCAAAGGCTCCACAGCCACATCCATGACCCGAATAAATGGTTCGAGACGGCGGTCGTGATTGACGATGTGACGGGGATTAAAAGACCCCAATTGATCGTACCAACTCGGCAGATTGGGGAGGACACGCTTCGCCTCTTCGGAGACGTAATAGAACTTGGCCGTTCCCCGCACGCTGCCCACCGCGACCGGTTCAATTATAAAGCGACTGCGGTCCCCGTAGATCGACCGCAGTTTATTCACACAGTATGGGACCGGCTCGATCAGGATGCCAGTCCACTGGGGATTCTTCAGGAACACCTCACCGCAGGGATCACCCGTCACCCCATCATTCGCGCCGACTTTGACAAAGACGGGGCGTTCCACGGTCCTCGAGATCTGCCCGAGGAGGAGTCTGAGATGGCCAGCCTCTGCGGGCATCCGATTTCGTCCTCAATGCTGGCTCACCGACAGATTCAGCCTGCCCGCGAACCCGACGGGGCAATCCTGCTGATGGAGATGTAGTTTCCTCCGAGTGCCGAGGGTTGTCAAACAGGATCCTCGGAGTGGGCTACGCCCACCACCGTAGGACGGGGACATTTGCCCGTCCCGAGCGACGTTCGCGCGTCGCGAGCGAGTGACATGGGCCGGGGGCGATTGGCTGCCCATGTGGACTTGTTCTGGCGGGGCAGACACAGCGGGGACGGGCAAATGTGCCCGTCCTACGGGGTGATGGCCTGCCCGCCCAGCCACCGTGAAAAGCCTCACCCCAGCTGCATGAAATTTGCGCAGCGTGAACACAAATCGAGGATTAGTAGTACAGCGTGATTGTCAATTCTCAATGGTCAGTCGTCTGACCGGCGGCGTCCGACCGATCACGATCTCTGAGCCAGGGGCTGCGGCACACCGGGCCGGGCGATCCCCTTCCGAAGACGCAACGGTCGAGGCATTAAAGAGAATCCCATCCTCGTGAGCACGGGGTGTTAACGAACGGCATGCTCCTGCCGCGGAGTCTTCAGCGCGTGCGGCTCGGTCAACAGCCCATAGAACTCCGGTCGGCGGTCGGCCATGCGGTCGATGATATGTTTGTCCGGCACGCGCACGATCCGTTTCTGGCGGGAGACCAGAGGGTCGACCTCAGCAGAGAGGATGGCAGATTCGGTGCCTGCGGCGCGGGTCAGCACCTGGCCATTTGGGGCGCACAGGCTGCTCTCCCCGATGAACTGGAACCCCCGCTCCTGACCGACTCGATTCACAGCTGCGAAGTAGACCTGGTTCTCCATTGCGCGACAGGGGATGGAGCAGCTGGCCATTGTCTCAGCACCCGGTGGCCAGTTGGTGGGGAGGACAATCAGGTCGGCTCCCAGGATCGC